>NVXL01000108.1 GCA_002746115.1 Alteromonadaceae bacterium | reverse complement strand
TTAACAACGCATTATGTTTTCAATTTTCCGCCACTCATCAGTACAGTGTTGATCATACTCAGTGCTTGCCCTACGGGGGTAAATGCTTATCCAGTTGCCGCAACTCATCAACAGCATCAGCAAACCGTAGCAAGTACTATAGTGTTAAGTACTTTACTAAGTACGATAACTATTCCTCTATGGTTGAGTTTTATCTTGTAATATCTCTTCTACTATAAGATTAATAACTACACATGATGACTCGACATTACTCCATTATATTCATAACACATTAAACAGAGGAGCAACATATCATCACCATTATTTATGTTAATGGGGGAAATTATTATCAATTATCACCACGGAACGGTTCAACAAAGCGTTGCTGATATTATTTACAGTCTATTAACGATGGCTTGGCAACACATTAACTTAAACGGTAAAAATAACGATTAATAATTTCAAACTATATTTAATCACTATTATTAGAGTACCATCCATTCTCGTAAGCTAAACTTCCCCATAACACATGCGCTAAAGCGATTTCAGATAATTTAGGGTTAATTTTTTTCGGTGTAAGTTTCTTTTCTTTAAAATCATAAATAAAATTAACAGGCTCTTTGTGGGGCTGAAGTATCGTAACCTCATTACCTTTCATATAGGCAAAATTATCTGCGTATTGCATCATCGCTCGTCCTGGAATATTAAGGTTGTTAAGGTCATGACCAAGCATCGGTGAATGATTTGTAATCCCCATTATTGATAATAGTGTTGATGCTAAATCAATTTGGCTGACAATTCTTTCATCAGAAACATGTTTACGCCCTGAATTAAGTATTACAGCCGGAATATGAAAGTTTTGAATAGGAACTAAACTATTACCACCTGTTCTAGCGTCATGATCTGCAACCACAAGAAATACAGTATCTTGCCAGTAAGGTTGTTTTTTTGCTTTATTAATAAATTCACCTAAAGCATAGTCAGCATATTGAATAGCTTTATGTCGCATTAATTCTTTGGCATTATATTGTATTAATTGCTCTTTAGTGTATCTAATTGGCGTTACAATACCTTCTGGAATTTCAAAAGGGTCGTGGTTACTTGATGAAAAAACAAAGGTAAAAAATGGTTTGTCTGACTCATATAATTTAGTGATTTCACTATTTGCTTGATTAAATAAGTCCCTATCACTAGCTCCCCATGAAGCAACAAACTGAGGATCTTTAAAATCTTTAAAGTCAATAATATCGGTAAAGCCATTGCCTAAAAAAAAGCTTTTCATATTATCAAAATGGCTTTCTCCACCATAAATAAATTGCGTGGTGTAGTTATTATTTTTTAGAAGGCTAGCGATAGTGAAAAAGCCATGTTGTGATTTATCTAGTTTCACAATAGCTCTGGCCGGAGTGGGTGTAAACCCAGTAATTACTGCCTCAATGCCTCTCACAGAGCGTGTTCCTGTCGCGTATAAATTTTTAAATGCCCAGCCTTCGTTATTGAGTTTGTCAATTTGAGGCGTGAGAAGGAGTCCCCCTAAAGAGGAAACAAATTGAGCGCCTAAACTCTCTTCTAATATGATGACTAGATTTTTAGGTTTTCCTTGATAAGTTGGTGTACGTAATGCCATCGATGGTTTTTCTTTATTTTGAAATAAATCCGTTGCTAAACCTGTTTCCTGTCGAACAATTTTAATGATTTTATCAGTATCCATTTTTCCATATAACTTGGATGCATTCCTTTCATCACCAAACTGTTTTAATGCATGGGCAACACTATAAATAGAGTTTAACGTTAATGAGTTGATTAATGGATCAGTAGAGAAATAAACAAATGCTGGATTAATGGGGCGATGTCCCAGTGTTCCTCTAGCACATAAGAAAAATAGTAAAAATAAAACAAGAAACGAGGCGGTAGATGAAGCAAGAAAGACAGGCTTATTTGGTTTTTTGTTTTTATTGCTAACTAGGGCATGAATTAATTTCCAAGAAAACACGCCTGATACTATTAAAAGAGAAAAAACGATAATCAGTGTTGCTAGGTGACCATTTATTAACATTTTCATAACTTCATTAGGGTAAGGTAAATATTCGATAAACAATCGGTTGGGCCTAAAGCCATATTCAATAATGAAAGCAGGTGTTACTAATTCAAAAAATAGTACGCTCATAAAGATTAAGAAAAATACAATTCTTAATACCTTAAGCCATAAAGCACTAAATTTAGAAAGCATTAACCAAGGATGAAATATTGCAGGTAAAATTAATAAATAGCCTAATGAACTTAAGTCAATTCTCAGTCCATTAAATAGTAGGGTAACAACGCTGTCAAAACCGTTAAGCCGATCAATTTGCCAAACACCTAATCCAAGCCTGAAAACAAAAAGTGTAAAAATAAGTAATAGTGAAAATAGTATAAACGGTCGCATTACAGCGATTGTAGAGGTAAACATCGTAATTAATATCTCTAATAAAACACGATGCATACCTTAAAAAATCAATCTTAAGAAGCCCTTAATTTAAACTGAAATAAAGCCAATGTACTGCTCTAGATTAAAATAATTAACCAAATACTACTTGCAAAAATAAGGCTAATAAATACTGCAGCTGAGCCTAAATCTTTAGCAAGACCAGATAAGGGATGTATTTCTAGGCCAATTCTATCCACTACAACCTCAATAGCTGTATTCATAATTTCGGTAAAAATAATAAATACTATGGCAAGTATTAAGATGACTTGTTCTTTAAAGCTAATATCGAATAAAAATGAAATTGGCATCGCAAGTAATAACAGTAATGCTTCTTGCCTAAATGCAGACTCATGGTTATATAACCATTTAAATGCTCGCAATGAGTTTAACGTTGCTAAATATATTCTTTGCATGCCCTTGGGCTTATTCTTATTATCAAACACTAGTCTGCTCTCTGTATTTTTAATGAGGTTGGTATATTAATCCGGGCGATAGCACCTTGTGATTTACACTGAATGAAAGGATCATTTTCAATATTATATACTTTTGTTCGAACTGACATGATACTGAGTAATGTGTCAAAAACATTGTCATGAGTGATAGGCAATTTTGCTAAAGATTTTAAGCAGCTCAGATCAAAGTCTGTTTGCATTGGGTCGGCCCAATAAATCATAGGAATGTGTGTTTGCTCTTTTGGTGCAAACGCGTAAGGTAGACCATGCAGATATACACCGCTTTCACCTAAAGATTCACCGTGATCTGAAATATAAAGCAAAGACGTTTCAATGTGTTCTTTATCTGCTAATTGACTTAATTTACTGATAATTTTAGAGAGTACAAGATCTGTATAGGCGATGGTATTATCATATGTATTTACTAACTGTTCTTGAGAACAGTTTTGTATATCACTTCGCTGACAATCAGGGGTAAAGACTCGCCGGTCTTCTGGGTATCGCTTGAAATATGTAGGTCCATGAGATCCGATCATATGTAATACAATCAAGGTATTTTCATGAGTAAGGTGACTAAGTTTAACGCTTAAAGGTTTTAACAAGGCCTCATCGTAGCAATATTCACCATCACACAAAGGGTTTATTTCATTCGTATCAATTTTCTCCGTTTTGACACGAGTACAAACGCCTTTACAGCTGCCGTTATTATTACTTATCCACAAAACATCAGTCCCAGCTAAATGAATAAGATCAACAACATTTTGTTGGGCAGTAGCTTCACGCTTGTTATAATTTTCTTTATTTAATCTGGAAAACATACAAGGAACTGAAACAGCCGTTGCAGTTCCGCATGAACTCATGTTCGAGAAAGATACAACGCCTTGTTTTTGAGTGTATTGGTTGGTCGGTTTTTCATAGCCATTAAGTGAAAAGCTTTGAGCGCGAGCTGTTTCTCCTAACACCATAACCGTAACATGTTTTTTTTCACCAGTACGCACAATTGATGGTGTTGTATCTAATACCTTAAATTCTAGCGGTAGATAAAAATAGTGATTTTTGACAAATTTAACTGATGCATCTATCAATTTATAAGGGGTAATGTAGTCAATAAGGTCTTTATTATTCCTGCCTACAGCAGCGTAATTGGAATAAAAAAACATCCCTATTAAAAGTACTGCGCTAATGCTTAACCCAAGCAGTTTTAAACGGCTTAATAGTTCTTTAAAAAATGGCTTGAAAGTTAATCGAACTACATAGATTAAGAATGAAGGAATGACACCAAAAAYAATAAAAAASAAAGTAGCATGCAAATTAACGTAAGACAACGCTTCGGCAGTATCGGTTTCAATGGTGTTTTGCACCATCCCGTAATCGAATACTATCCCATAAGTAATCGTGCCGTAAAAWATTAAGGATGAGCAAAGCACTGTTGTGATTAGAATAGGCTTAGTTATCCATCTAAATGAAACTGTCCCCTGTATTATAATGGTTAGTGATAACAGAAGTATTGGCAGTGATAATAAAAAGAGTACACTGTAATTATCTAATGCTGTGATTGCATTTGTCATTTTCATTAAAAAAGGGATATTCAATATAAGTGAGATGTAGCAGCACGTTAATACCAATAATTGGTTTGTGGTTAAGGATATATTTTTACAATAGAGGATAAGTTTTGTATTGTTGGTTTGCTTTGAGCTTTCCTTTTTAATTGCTCCTTTAAGTATTGGAGAAAAAAAAACAGAAAGAATACTCGAAAAATAGTTAAAAATTAATTTCATAAAAGCACCTGTAGATAAGTGCTTCTATATTAAAAAAATAAACTTAAGATCGGCTTAGCGTAACCTGATAATTACCCTAGATTAAACTGAAGAATTAATGATTTTTTATTTGTTATTGTCTCCTAAATAAAGCGCTGAGTAGGGAATAAACTTATTGGATTTGGTATAATACAGAGGCCACCAATATTAGCTCTACCTACATTTTTAATGATGCTTGCTCATAAAATGATAGTAAACGTGATTTTTTGATCAGGTTCTATGGCTACTGTTAAAGATGCTCCAATTTTTTCACTGTAAGATTGAACAATGGCTAAACCTAACCCATACCTTTCTTCAGATGTTCTTGATGAATCCTTTTGCCATAAAGGCTCAAAAAAATGATCTAGATCGTYCTCAGAATAATCAAACCTGCTGATATTGGAAATTTTCAACCTTATTTTCTTAGTATTTGAGTAAGGTTCAACAAGAATAACTACGGGGGTTGTATCTAGACTATAGTAGAGGGCATTATTGACAAGATTCGTAAGCACCGTAGTGAAAGCAAATTCATTGGTTTTAATATTCTTACATTGGTTATTAAAGTTAATAATCACATCTCTGTTGGTTTTATTTTCTGATTTAATTATCGAGTTTAGTAACGTATAAAAATTCACTTCCTTTTTTTCTAACTCAGACAGGCATGTACTTTTTTGAAGTAAAAGTATGCCATTTACTATATTTCTTAAACGCTCTGTAATAGCAAGCACATCACTCTTAAAGTTTTCTGTTAATTGTTTTTCATTGGGAAATTTTATAGAAACTTCAGTTAAATTTAGTAATTCTGTTATAGGCGTTTTTAACTCATGAGCAATATCTGATGTGATTCTTTTTTCTCTCGAATAAAGCGTTTTATTTTCATTGATAAAATGGTTAATGCCCTGTGCTATAGCAATGAGTTCTTCGGGTAGGTTACTTGTTGATATTTCACTGACTTCAGAATTAAAATTAATCTGTTTTAGTTCTGTATTTAGTTTATCAAGCGGCTTTAAACCACGTTCAACGACATTAAAAACAATTATTCTTACTGCGACAACAGCAATAATTGAAGTAAATATAAAAATTATGTCTACAAACCAAAGGATCTGATTTAAGCCTTCGTTGCTAGTCGCATAGGCTAACTCCATCAGCTTTTGAGTTTTTGCAAACTCTTCTTTTGTTATATCGTACTCTACCCTAACCGCGCTATCGACTTGTGGTTTGAATTTTATGAAATACATCCGACCAGAACGTCCGTCAGGTAAAGTAATGTTAGTTAGCGATGATTCGTTAAGTGCTATATCTAATTTTGGTAATTTATTGCTCGCAAAAAGATTGAGTGTTTTTGAACGCTCAAAGACTTTGTTATCACGCCATAATTGAAAGTATTCAGGTGAGTTTACACCTGAAAATTCTGGCATAAACTCATCCGCAAAATCAAAGTCTACTTCATCAGGGCTTTCACTGATTAACGTCTCTAGCAAACCAGATTTATTAATCATTGCTCGATCAAATTCATTACTGATCCAAGTATCAACACTGATATCAGTTATTAAAAATATGGATACTAATAAGATAGATATCGATATTGATATATATCGACTTAATTTTTTTTTAATAGAACTCATTTGCAGCTATTAACAAAGTAGCCGAAGCCACGTTTGGTTTTTATTGGTAAATAATGCCCTATATCTCTAACTTTTTTTCGAGCTGTTGATAGATGAGCCTCAATTGAATTTTTCGCTATMGCATCATATTGACCTGCTAAGTATTCACTCAACTTCTCCGGTGAAATTACTTTACCTTGATTACTAAATAGGCATTCAACCAATTTATATTCATTAGGTGTTAAATTTGCATCAATACCATTGCATAGTAATTGTTTTAAATGAAGGTCTAACGAAAATTGTCCAATATTAATTTTACTGTCATTGACATTTAAGGTGCCTCTTCGCATTAAACAAAGTAAGCGTACATGAAGCTCATCGAATGAAAATGGTTTTGTTAAATAGTCATCAGCGCCATTTAATAAGCCTTCTATTTTATCTTCAGTGAGATCGCGTGCTGAGAGTATTAATACTCTAATATCTTTATTCGCTTTTCTGATAGCTTTTAATATTGCAGTACCATCAACTGAAGGGAGCATCAAATCAAGTATGAGAAGTGAATAATCACCAGCTAATGCCATGCTTAATCCTTCTGAGCCATCACCGGTATCATCTACTGTAAAGCCTAGATTTGACAGCCCTATTTTCAGGCTTCTTCTTAGCGAAGTTGAATCTTCAATAATTAATATTTTCAACATTGTGCTCGATAATGAATAAAAGTATTTTGTAAGATATCAGATGAAACTTAAGATATGCTGAGTTTTTACTTAGGGTTATGCTTAATGCACTTTAACTATTATTTGTTTCAAAGTCCGATTTACATATCTAAGTGAATGTTTTTTAATTGAATAGCTTTGTAGTCATAGTTGGATCAAAATTCTAGTAATGGTAATACTGCTCTCCCCATGGGAAGAGCTAAATCAGCTTAATTATGCACTGGCGGTGTTTTTATTTGTTGCGAATATTCTCACCGGTATGGCTCTATTAAGCTTGGCTATTTATTTTAAGTATTCATTCCTTATAGATTCAAATATTAACCTTGATTTGTGGGGTAGAGTCAGTAGCATTGATATCATTGTGACAACAGGAGAAGTGACTTATGCAGGCGTATTTCCGCCCACAGCTGGCATCGCTAGGCCGATGCTATGGCAACGAAGTCAACCACTGGCAAGTAAGCTTAATCTGGGTTTTTCCCCGACGCAGATTATGTCGGCGACTACACTGATTTCACTAACGATCTACAAACTATGGTGCTAGATACCTTCTTCAATAGCGGTGATCAAATATCATCGGTATATACCTTATTTCATCACACACACACAATATTTGGGCTGCGCCTTTCGGTGCAGACGCAAGTGCCTTTAATGCCGGTAACTGCCCCAGAAGCTTTAACACTTTGACGACTGCTGTCACCGCTAAAATGGACGGTGAAGCCATAGTGCATAATACTAATTTTCGAGATTGTGCTGCAATCACTTTAGGTAGTTCTGGCTCCATATATGGTAAGGCGGCTGATGTTAACTATCTTTTTGTTCACGAAAACAGCCATTTCCTGCACGTTCTGGGAGATGAATATATGGGTAGTGGTAACTTTTTTCCAGGGCCTTGCCGAAATTAGATGTCAGGCAAGCCTTCAAGCGATACTGTGCGAAATATGAAAGTAAACAAATATGTAGCGTTCAAAGAGGTAAATAGAGATGTTTTTCACTTTGTTTACAAAACACACGCAAAAAACTAATTAGGGACAGCTCGACATTGAATATAAAAACCTTTGGCAACATGATCAGTTCACAAGCTTTAACTTATTTAGAGTGGTGGATGTAACGCGATCCTTATATTGGATTGAGGGTCGTGAATATCAAACATTATACATTACACAGATTACTGAAAAAATGCTTATACTTAACAGGTAACGGTACAAATAGCTCATTAATAAAGTGAGCTATAGCAAGTGGTATTATCATGGCAAAACCCTTACCTATTATTAAGATAAAAGCACAAGCCAACCATCATGCAATATTTTTGTTGTTAACCGGTTGGCTACTATTCTTACTAACCTTATTAGTTAGCCAGTATTATTGGCAAACATTAAGACTAGTATTAATGTTTATTATTTTAGTCGCATTAGTCATCATTATTATCGGTGTAGCAAAGTGCATACAGCCACGGTTTAGTTACTGTATAACACCAAAAAAACTCGAATATAGACATATATATGGTAAGTGGCAACTTGCTTGGCAACAAATTCAAGCAATAAATCCCATTAGAGAAGTCTGCGGGTTTAACACAATAGATCTCCCCTATATTGGTATTCGCTTAGTCAATTTAGACACCCTAGCACAGCAAATATCACCTATGTTAGCCAACCGATTGATACATGAGCAACAACCTTTACTCAAGTTTGCGTTTCTACAGCAAGCATTATCATTTGAACAAATACAAATTAATTTTATGCCATTTACTTTGCAGTCTGGTTTACAAATTTCAGGGCCTATCGGCGCATTTTTACATCATTGTAAAGATCTACAGTCTGCCTTGGGATACCATCTTTATCTTCCAGAAACGAGTATGGATAGGGAGCTAAATGACTTTCATCTGCTATTAAAACAGTGCCAACGCGCATCACAACATTATGATAAAGACTTAACTCACGGGCATATGCTCAACCATTAAATCAATAAAGCACCTGATTTTAGGTGATAAATGCTTTTACTGTATTAAATACCTTAAGCTCATAAGATATACTAGTCGTCACTCACTTACATACCCACATTAACGGAAACCACCTAATGAAACTATTAGCCTTTGCTGCAAGCAGCAGTTCAAAATCAATCAATAAGCAACTTGCTACTTATGCCGCATCTTTGGTTAAACACAGTGATGGTGTTGAAGTGGAAATTCTAGATATTAATGACTATGAAATGCCATTATTTAGCCTAGATAAAGAAGCAGTTTTAGGTCAGCCGCAACAGGCAAAAGATTTTTTCGCTAAACTAGGCCAAGCAGATGCCATTATCATCTCTTTTGCTGAGCATAACGGCTATTATACTTCGGCTTATAAAAACCTTTTTGATTGGACTTCTCGTATCGATAAAAAACTTTATCAAAATAAACCTATGATATTTTTAGCAACTTCGCCAGGCCCCGGTGGCGCAGGCTCAGTATTAGCCGCAGCAACAGCATCGGCACCTCATTTTACGGGTGATGTTAAAGCGAGTATCTCTATTCCTAGCTTTTTTGATAATTTTGATAGCGAAAAACAAGTATTAACTAACCCTGAATTAATAGATAAATTACAAAGTGCGTTGTCATTATTAAACGCTTAAGTAATTTTAGCTCAGAGTAAAATTGCGCGTAATACCTAAAGAAATACAAGCATGTTTGTTAAGTAGCAAGCCTCTGCTTTTTCACCGCAATGTTAGCAAGTAAGCATGCGCCATCAAGCGCATCACCTTTTGCACTAATCACAAAATGTTTAGTTTTGTCTGACAACAACGCTTGGGTAAACGGAGCAAGCCCCCCCAGCAATACTACAGGTAATGTAGTCTCTGAACGAGTATCGCTAATGAGAGATTCAACACTGGCGATATGATTTACAATAATTTCTTTCGCCACAGGACAAGCTGATTGCTGTTGAGTCACCAAGGGCGATAGCTGAGCAAAATTTACCGGTTTTGCTCTGGCTAACCAAGCAGCGATTTTCTGACGGGTTATCACAGAGGTATCTTTGGCATTTATAAAAGCAGCAACCGCTTGAGCTAATTGACTATGCGCGTAGCCAAAATGCTGAAATTCTGCGATTAAAGCCTGAACACTATGATAGCCTAGTTTAGCACCTCCTCCTTCATCACCAATAAGAAAACCCCAACCACCAACCATTTGCTGCGTTAACTCACCCTGCTCACTTAGCTGTAAGCGCATTCCTACAGAGCCAGTACCTAAAGCAACTACAGCAACCTCGCCGCCATTATTTGCCCCATAGGCAGATGTACTAGCATCACTACAAATGTCGAGGGCGATAAAGCGATGCGCAAATATTTGTTGCAACTTCGCAACAGTATTTGGATCGCCAGTACCCGCTAACCCAAATACTGCAACTACCTCAAGTGATTGACAAGCAGCTTGCCCAATCACATCAGCAATTAAAGCGTTTAATACACTCACCGCACCGGTAAAATCATTACTTAAAGATGATGGCCCCGACACAGCTTGCCATTGCTCTTGAGTCGTTAAATTGATTAAACGCGCGATGGTTTTAGTACCGCCCCCATCAACGCCCAAAATATAGTTAACTTTATTCCGAAGCTGTTTTTTCTTTTCCAACGCCATTAGGTATGCACCTCAATTTTATTATCATTACTCGATCTACAGGGTTTATCAACAATATTGCGCGTGCCTAATAAACACACTAGGGTAGAAATAAACGTCGCAATACATAGTTTCCAAGTAAAGGCTAAATCAACAACCAACCCTACTGGTAAGTATAGTGTTTGAATATAAGGTTGGAAAAACAATGTAATGACAAAGCCGGTAATTAAGGCTGCGGTTACCGAGCGCTCACTGCCTCGCTTGGTGAATAGCGCAGTGAAATAAACACCTAACAAGCCACTATAAGAAAACAACATCACACTTAAGGCGAAAGCTAATAAGGGTGTATCGGTATGCTGTTGCCAATAAAAACACAATACTGCCATTGCCGCTAAAGCAACCGAAACAATAATCATGCTAATTTTACCCGCCTTAACATAATGACTATCAGCAAACTGCAAGCCCCTTTGCAGGTTAAAAGGACGATACAAATCTTGCACCAACACCGATGACATGGAACTTAGTCCTGAATTCAGTGTAGATAAGGCTGCGGCAATAATACCTATTGTGACTAAACCACGTACACCTGAGGGTATTTGATTCAGCACATACGACATAAATACCGTTACCTTAGCACCATCAAATGATGTCATCGAGGTTGCTGCACCCTCGCCCATTAAGTCAGGGCGTTGATAAAAAATAAATAATAATAAGCCGATAACCAAAAACAGTAACATCACCGGAATAACCATCACCACTGACAGTAACATCGCCTTGCTACCTTCTTTAGCCGTTTTACAGGTTAGCACTCTTTGGGTCATGTCTTGATCTAAACCAAAAGCGGCAATATTGAGTAATAAAAATCCTGTTATAGATGACCAAAAACCGAACATACCTGCGCTGCTAAAATCTAAATCAAAATTGAATAATGTTAATTTTGAGCTTTGAATAAAACCCATTGTGTTAACTGCTGGCTCTTGCAGCGCAGCAATAATTGTTGAAAAGTCCGCAGGAATAGCGATAACTAAAAAGTAAATAACAAATACCGCTGCACTGACATAAACGACCGCTTGAATAACATCACTATAAATAACTGAGCGAACACCGCCAAATACTGAAAATAGCAAACCAATAACCGTAATGATGATGGTTGCATAAACAATACTTTGTGCCGCAATATCACCAAATAAAATCATCGCCACCGCAATGGCCGCCATATATAAACGCGCACCACTGGCAAATACCCGACCAAATAAATACATAATACCGGCATGCTTTTTTGCTCTTGGCCCTATTTGCTGTTCAAGCAATTGATAAACGGTAAAAACCTTGTATTGATAAAATTTAGGGATGAGGTAAACAGCAACAAAAAATGCCGCGATAAAAGCGCCAATATTAGTTGCTAAATAAGATAAATCACCACGGTAGCCCATATCAGGACCACCTAGAAAAGTTGCTGCCGATTGCGACGTAGCCAAAACAGAAATAGACACCATCCACATAGGCATCGCATTACCGCCAAGAAAATACTCTGCACTACTGGTTGATTTTTTACGATTCACCCACCAGCCTGACAACAATAAAATAGCGCCATAAACGACAAACACTAACCAATCTAAACGTGTATATTCTGCGTTCATAAAAGCCTTTATTCACTTAAAAATAGCTAAAGCTCAACCAAGCCATCTATTCTTTCGATGCCTAAACCAGGCGCATCACTTAAACTGATATTAGCAAAGTTAAAGTGTACCCCGCCATGTACAGGATCGTATTGCCCAAGTGCAGGGCCATCAAGATCAATTTTAGTGATTACATTCGATTTTGCCGCCGCTAAATGCGCCGCAGCTGCCACACTTATACTTCCTTCAAGCATACAACCTATCATGCAATCAACATGATAGGTTTGACAGATATCAGCAATTTTAATTGCATTAGATAAGCCACCTGTTTTCATTAATTTAATATTGATAATATCTGCAGCGCCAGTGGTAATGAGCTCAATAACTTCTTTTGGGCCAAACGCACTTTCATCCGCCATAATAGGTGTTAACACGCGTTCAGTGACATAACGCATACCGGCGAGATCATCGGCCTTAACAGGTTGCTCAATTAATTCTAGCTCAACACCCGCCGCATCAAGATTTTGCATAGCAAATACTGTTTGCTTAGCCGTCCAACCTTGATTCACATCTAAACGAATTAATGCCTTGCCTTTAACGACTTGATAAATATTTTTCACCCGCTCAATGTCTTGATGAATATCTTTGCCAATTTTAATTTTTAAAATAGTAAATCCTTGAGTTAATGCCTTTTGACTGTCATGGATCATTTTATCGATAGTATCAATGCTGATGGTAATATCCGTTTTCAATTGACTACAACCACCACCCAATAGCTTATACAAGGGTGCTTTATAAAGTTTTCCCCATAAATCAAAAAGAGCAATTTCAATTGCCGCTTTAGCGCTGGTATTGTTAACCAGTGCCGACTGCACAATGTTAGTTAAATCGCTAAGATCAGCAATATCTCGACCGATTAATAATGGCTTAATCACAGCATCGATCGCCGCCATCATTGAGCCATGCGTATCACCCGTGATCACCGGAGTAGCTGGCGCAGCGCCATAACCTACCTCACCATTATTGGTTTCGATAATTACCACTAAATCATCAATATTAGTGACTGTACGAAGCGCGGTTTTAAAAGGAGTCACTAAGGGGACTGTTAATTTGGCAAAACGAATATTCGTTATTTTCATCTAGTTACCTTTATCATCATTTAGCGCTAATACGCTTAATGTTAGTAATATTATTGACATAATCTTTTAAGGGTAATAATGGCGTAACCGACACACCGTTTAGCGTACCACGGTATTCTTCACCACGCTCATCAATGAAAGCTAAGTCTTTAACATCATGAATAATATAAGGCATTGAATTTTCCAAGCCTAAATACATCATTACGTGGCCAGGTGTATAAATAAGATCGCCCACTTGCATCTGCTCAATCACTTTCAACTTATCCGTTTTGACGCTTTTTTTAGCAAAAAAATTATTCTGACCATAATCACCGTTAGCCTGTTGCCCTGAATTTCTTGGCATCAATAAACCAAAACTTTTATAGATTTCACCAATAAAGCCAGTACAGTCTCGACCATTATAATCATGTCCCCAACCATAACGCTCACCTAAAAACTTAAATGATTGCGTAATTATGTTTTGCTTGGTGAAAGGTAAATAACCCACACGCACATCTTGGCCACGTGGAATAGGCACAAGTTTAAGTACTAAATTACCCTCGGAATTTCTAACGGGTAATTTAACAATATAATTCGCATATGGATTTTGTCCATATAAGGCATCACCATATTCACTTCGCTTTGCCAAAGGTAAGCGTATTCCCATATCTAGTTGGATGTTTGACAACGCTTCATGATTTGGCACATGGTTAGTAAAAACCTTATTGCCAGTTACGACAATGAAGTTCTTATCACTTTTAAACGCTGAAATATCACTTTTATTCCCAATAGCGACATCGTCTTTTGGCATCCATGCAAGGTAATTATAGGCCTGTACTAAAACCCATTGCTGGTCTTTACTGACATGTAAAATAGCGACAGCATCACCGGGGAATAAACCGCTTTCTTGAAATTGGTCTAAATCTCTATCTTTTCCCCACTTAAACACTCTATCTAAGGTTGGAAAAGTACGCAGCACTGAGCGTCTTACTACCAAACCATACCTTACTTTATTTTCAGCTTTAACAGCACTTTGGTTGGTACTTTCAATATAACTAGCATAATCGTTTTGAGTGAGCTGATTTCCATTGTCATAAAAACGTTCATGTTTTGAAGGCTGGCTAATGCTGTTTATTTTTGCTAATAATTCCACTTTAGTTAAACGCTCAGCTATGGCTAACGGATCAACAATGTAAGGGTTATTTCGTACTAAATTCTGGTTGAATTGAGCAATGTTCGTTTGGCTCATTAACAGGGTATTATCTTGAGCTAATTTATCCAGCCAATGACTAGGTGATAACTGTGTTTCACTGATACCAATCACATCTGTACGGTAATCTGCTACTTGGGAAAAAACATTAAAACTTAACGCTGACAGCAACAATACAGAGACTTTGAATAAGGCTAATAAATTATTTTTTTTCATCATCGTTCCTGTTTGTTGTTCGGGTTAACCTATTTAATCTTAAAAATAGAAAAATATTCTGGCTGTTTATATTGAATAGCATTCAAGATTAGAATAAATTACTCACACTTAAAAAGTTCACTCTGTAAATAAAGACTAAGCACATGACGATTCAAACACACTTTCCGTATATTAACAGCAAAATGTTTGCTGAAAACGTGGCAATTAGCGATATAGCAAAACAAGTAGGAACGCCTTTTTACTGTTACTCAAATACGGCTATAAGCCAAAATTTTCAAGCCTATCAGCAAGCTTTTAGTGAGCAAGACACGCTGATTTGCTATGCCGTCAAAGCAAATAGTAACCAAGCTGTGTTAGCGACTTTAGCCAAATTAGGCTCAGGTGCCGACGTTGTATCGATAGGTGAAATTCGTCGCGCTCGCGCTGCTGGTATTCCCGCAAACAAAATAGTCTATTCTGGGGTCGCTAAAATTGCCTCAGAAATAGAGTACGCTTTAAAGCAGGGAATTTTTCAATTTAATGTTGAGTCTGAACCAGAGCTTGAGCTGATCAGCCAAATTGCCACGCGCTTAAAGACAACAGCTGCCATTGCTTTTCGTATAAACCCTGATGTTTGCGCCAATACTCATGCAAAAATATCTACCGGTAAAGCAGAAAATAAGTTTGGTGTGCCAATCAGTAAAGCTCGCTTAGCTTATAAACAAGCGGCGGCGTTACCTAACATAAAAGTGCAAGGTGTTGATGTTCATATTGGTTCACAACTAACCCAACTTGCACCCTTTGAAGAAGCCTATAAGCGCATTGCTCAATTAGTCATTGATCTTAGAGAAGATGGTCACGAGATCAGTGTTATTGATATTGGTGGTGGTTTAGGCATA
>NVXL01000107.1 GCA_002746115.1 Alteromonadaceae bacterium | reverse complement strand
CGATCCGGGATTAGCTCTTTTGGGGCTGGTGGTGCCAACGCACATATTATCTTGGAAGAGTTTGACCCTGTGGTCGAGTCTTCTGATACCGCAACACCTGCGATGATTGTTTTATCGGCAAAAAACCGAGAGCGCCTAGATGAGGTGGTTGCTAATTTACACGCCTACCTTGTCAGCAATAGCCAAACAGGCACCTTAAGTGATATTGCTTACACCTTGCAAATAGGGCGTGAAGCGATGAGCGAACGCTTAGGTTTTGTCGTACGCTCCAAGGCTGATCTGCAAGAAAAACTCAAAGTCATCATCGATGGCAGTGAAAAGAAAAGCAGTGCGATTTATCGCGCGAATGCTGATAAAAGCCGCGATGCAATGGCTGTTTTCCGAGGGGATGATGACTTCTCTCTTGTCGTTGCGAGCTGGATCACTAAAGCGAAACATAACAAGGTACTCGATATCTGGGTACGAGGCTTTAATGTCGATTGGTCTTCACAGTATCAAGGCGTGCACCCTCAACGTATTAGCTTACCGACCTACCCCTTTGCTAAGGAACGTTATTGGTTACCAGAAAATAATGACTCCAGTACGCCTATAGGTGGGCTGAACGCTTCACGCTTGCACCCCTTACTGCATGAGAACACCTCAAACCTTGCCCAGCAACGTTTTAGTTCGGTATTTACCGGTCATGAGTTTTTCTTAGCTCACCACTTGGTCGGTCAAGACAAGGTTCTACCCGCAGTGGCTTATATCGAAATGTTTAGGGTGGCCAGTGTCTATAGTGATAGGCAGTTAATCCCCCATAAGCTTTTGAATTTAGCGTGGATGAAGCCGATTGTAGTGGGTGAAATCGCCGAAAAAATATCAATAGAAGTCAACCCTGAAGATGACGAAATCTTCCTGCATGCCGTTCGTAAAACCCATGGTGGAAATGATTTACACGCTCAAGGTGAATTGGTGTACATGGATGGAGAGCAACAGCAGCATCTACGCGATAGCCTAGATGCTGTGGACTTAAGTGCTCTTGAAGTGGGCTTGACTCAGAGTGCTCAGCGGGCTGAAATTTATGCAGTGCTCCACCGAAAAGGCTTAAATTTACAAGCGGGCTTCCAAGGCCTAAACTGGATAAAATGGAATGAAACAAGTGCCTTTGGCGAGGTATCTCTACCAGCGATTATCAGTAAAGATGAGCGTTTTGCTTACCAGGTTCACCCAAGTCTGCTCGATAGTGCATTGCAGGTGGCATTAACGGTATTAGAGACAGAGCATAAACACTCTGGCGCACTTTATYTGCCTTTTAGTATTGAAGAGGTTGAATTTATTTCACCCTTGCCTGATACCATTTACTCAAGTGTGACCCCGTGYGATGGTCGMTCTATGGTKGATAGCCAGTCTCCAGTACGCTCATTTGACGTGTCTTTATTTGATGCGCAAGGCCGTGTATTGGTTAAGGTTAAAAATATATCGTTTAAAGAAACRAACTTATCTTCAGGGAGCATTAAGAGTTTCGATGCGAAAGGTGATGATACTGARRTTGSGTATTCCGCACCTGAGTGGATTAGAGAGAGTATTGCTGAGAAAAATCTTAGCGTTAAAAATATTTTGGTTATCTCCAATGATGAGCTCGCACTGAATGATTTTAGTAGCGAGTTCACTCAAAGCGACAGTCGTGCACCGCTCATTAAGCTTATTTTTGTTGATGCTCACAAAACCTCAGAGTTTGGAACGTTCTATATTAATAAGCATAAGCCCGTCGACTACAGTGCCTTTATTGATTATTTGACAAGGGAGAATATCGAACTTAGCCATATAGTGTGGCTTTGGAACTCAAGTATTGGTCAATCTTTAGATAATGCAGCCGATGTGGCCAATAATGCATTATCGAAAGTATTCGACATTAATAAGCTGTTGTTAAAACCATCAAGGTCAATTCATCAATACTTTATTGATAGAACGCCTAAAAACACTATCAATATAGCCCTGCAAAGTACGATTTATGGGTTTTTGAAGAGTTTAAATACTGAATTTTCTAAATTGAAAAACCGTGTCGTATCTCTTGAATATAGCGCTGACAAAGTGGGTAACAATGAGGCTTCTTGGGCGAGCTGTGCTATTGACGAGATACGTTTCGACGACGGCTTAGATCATGCTTGGGTGCGATACCCTGCCAACCGGAGTCGTCGCGAGCGCTGGCAAATGAGCGAGCTGAAAAATGAGGCGCGCGCTCTCGCCCTTGAATCGAGTGTCATTCAAGAGAATGGTACCTATTTAATTAGCGGTGGTTTAGGTGGCTTAGGTAAAATACTCACAACTTATCTTGCTGCAAACTACAGTGTTAACTTTGTATTGATTGGTCGTTCAAGTGTTAATGAGGCGGGGCAAGCGCATATCGACAATCTGCGTGCTCGCGGCTCGAAGGTGCTTTATCAACAAGCCGACATTACTAATATTGAAGCTTTAAAACATGTGGTTGCAGAGGCGAAACGTGTTCACGGTGACATTGATGGCGTTATTCATGCGGCGGGTGTGCTCGATGATAACTTCCTCGCTAACAAAACCGCAGAATCATTGGAGAAGGTATGCGAGCCTAAAATACAGGGTTGCGATAACTTAGATCGCGTTACCCGTGATGAGCCTTTAGCTTTCTTCCTCGTTTTCTCCTCACTCACGTCTATTTTAGGAAATGTGGGACAATGTGATTATGCTGCGGCCAACGGTTTTATGGACGGCTTTATTTCACACCGAGAAGCGCTCGTGGACGCAGGAGACCGAGAGGGTTTCTCCCTTGCCATAAACTGGCCTTTTTGGGGGGAAGGACAAATGGGCAATGAGGGTGACGATGATGTTTCGGACATGCTCGATGATGCTTTTGGGGAGCCTATCTCTAATGCCGATGGTTTGACGGCTTTTGAGGAAATTTTCCACTTGGGTAAACACCAAGTAGCCGTTGTAAAACGTAGCCATGAAATCTCTCAGGTTCCAGATATCACTGGTGAGCAAAAAACACCGAGTCGCGTTAACTCAGCAGCTCAAACGACCGTAACTCAAAGTTCTGTGGCCGACGGGGATCTGTCAAATACTGTGTTTGAGAGCCTTCGTGATATTGTTGTGAAAAAAGGTAAATTTAACCCCGATAAAATCAACTTGCAAAGCGATTTTATTGAGCTCGGCTTAGAATCTATATTTCTGACTCGATTGGCTAGCCTGATTAATAAAAAGTATGGCACCAAGTTGAGCCCTGCGGTATTTTTTGAATATACCAATTTTGAGCAGGTAGTAAATTACTTGCTGGAGGAGTATCCCGAAAAGATTGCCAATGAGCATCAAACAGAATCACTTGTCGATCAAGCGCCTGAACCTACTGATGCTAGTGCCAGCCGCCCTGAAGCGTTAAAACCAATATCATTTAACCATGCACGTTCGAAAGGGTATAAGGCGAAGCCGGCGAAAGAAAAAACCAGTGAAACCCCTAGAGTTGCCGTGATTGGTATGGATTGTTTATTGCCTGGAGCTCCTGATTTAACGTCTTTTTGGAAATTACTCAGCGATAAAACATCAGCGGTTTCTGAAATACCCGAAGCGCGCTGGGATTGGAGAAAGTACGACGGTGACCCCACAAAAGAAATGAATAAAACGAATATTAAGTGGGGTGGGTTTGTCGATGATTTAGATAAATTTGACGCATCCTTTTTTAATATTTCACCCCGAGAAGCGACGTTAATGGATCCTCAACAACGAGTGCTTTTGCAGTCGGTGTGGAGAGCCGTTGAACATTCAGGTTATGCGCCTTTAGCTTTGTCTAAAGAGAGTAAAGTGGGTTTTTACTTAGGGGCATCCACTAACGATTATTATGAGATGCTAACTAATACCGATGTGGAGGCCTATTCATCAACAGGTGCTATCCACAGTATTTCAGCCAATCGAGTGTCCTACATCTATGACTTTAAAGGCCCGAGTATCCCTGTGGATACAGCCTGCTCAAGCTCCTTAGTGGCGCTTGATATGGCAGTACAGTCTTTGGAGGAAGGACGTTGTGATGTCGCTATTGTTGGCGGTGTGAATGCCCTGATTACCCCCACGCTTTACTTAGCTTTTAGTAAGGCAGGAATGTTAAGTACAAGCGGTAATATTAGCCCACTAGATAAAGGTGCTAATGGTTATGTGCGTGGTGAAGGTGTAGGCGTTATCGTCTTAAAACGTGCCGAGCAAGCCATTAAAGACAAGGATGAAATTCACGCCTTGATTAAAGGCACCTCAGTCAACCATGGTGGCAAGGTGAGCAGCTTGACCGTGCCTAACCCTAAGGCTCAGTCTGAATTAATACTCGATGCGTGTAAAAAGGCAGATGTGGATGTCGGTACATTAAATTATATTGAAATGCACGGAACTGGAACTCCACTAGGCGATCCGATCGAAGTCAATGGTTTAAAAAGCGCCTTTAAGCATAGCGAGTTCAATGGGGAACAAGGCTATTGTGGTATTTCTTCGGTGAAAGGTAATATTGGCCACCTTGAAGCGGCTGCCGGTATTGCCGGTTTAATTAAGTCCATTCTTTCATTGAAGCATAAACAACTGCCTGGGCTGTGTAACTTTAATGAATTAAACCCTCATATTGATCTTGATGGCTCTCCCTTTAGAGTGGTACGTGACCTTGAAGAGTGGGTGAGCTTAAAAGATAGCAAGGGTAGAACACTTCCTCGTCGAGCGGGTATTAGTAGTTTTGGCTTTGGGGGCGCTAATGCTCACGCCATTGTGGAAGAGTATATTGATGCGAGTGCTGAGGATAAGTCAGCACCTGAAGGGTTAACTGAAAGTGTAGAAAACCATGTATTTATTCTTAGTGCGAAAGGGCAAGATGTACTTAAAGAGCAAGCGGCTGATCTACGTCAGTTTGTTCAGCAAGAAGCGCATGTTAGCCTAAATCGAATAGCCTATACCTTACAGATTGGCCGTGAGGAAATGAGTGAACGCTTAGCGATTGTAGCCGATTCAAAAGAAGCTCTAATTTCTAAGTTAAGTTGTTATATTGATAGCTTGGGTCATCAGCGTGATGTGTTTATTGCAAAGGCAAGTCAAAGTGCAAGTGGTTCTGCATTGAAGCAATCATTAAGAATGGACGCTGAGCAGTGTCGAACCCTAGCGGCACAATGGGTAGAAGGTCAGGCGATTGACTGGCTATCGTTGTACGAAAATAGTGTACCCCAGCGTATCGCGTTACCGACGTATCCGTTTTCGAAAGAACGTTTTTGGTTGGAAAATAGCCCACGCAAAACCGAAGTATCAGCAGAAAAAAATACATCTTTATTACATCCTTTAGTGCATGAAAACATTTCTAACTTTAGTGCGCAAAAATTCCGCTCAACATTTAACTTTGATGAGCCTCTCTTGAGTGATGCCGTCGTTAACGGTGAAAGAACCTTACCGGGTGTCACACTGTTAGAAATGGCGCAAGTCGCGGTGAAACAATCATTAGGTAAGGGAGCCGAACCCCAAGTGTTGAGACTGCAAAATGTGAGCTGGGAGAACCCACTGCAAATGAATGCCGACTCTTGCGAACTTACGATTGCATTATCTGTAGACGCTGAAGCCAGCGAATCACTACCTGAATGGGTGGCAGGACAAGTTAATGTTCAACCAGCAAAAATCAATTATGAAATATACAGTGGTGAGCAAACACGACTTATCCATAACCGAGGTACGGCGGTGGTTGGTTTAGCTGAAGTTGGCCGCACTGTTGAGGCCTTGAATCTAGACAATATTCGCCAGCGCTGTAAGGGCAATGTATTAAACAAGCAACAAGCCTATGCACAGTTAAATACGAATGGCTTGGCCTATGGCGCTTATTATCAGGCGATAGAAACCGTTCACGCAGGTAACGAGGAGGTGCTAGCCAAATTGGCCTTACCTCAAGTATTGATCTCTGAGTGTGCTGACTATGTTTTACACCCGGCGATTATAGACGCTGCACTGCAGGCAAGTATTGGTTTACATCGCGTTTCGCCACTGCGCTCGGTATATACAGTGTCAATGAAAAGCCTTGACATACTTGCCCCTTGTGGCGAATCCGTATGGGCATGGTTGCGTTACTCGCCGAAATGTAACGACAAACAAGCATTGAATATTGACCTGTGCAATGAGACCGGTGAGGTTTGCGTTCAAATTAAAGACTTAATCTTGGAATGTGAAGGTTCTCAATCGGCGTCACTTGAGACTACGGCAGTTGAGACTAAAGTATTTGAAGCAAAAACGGTGGGCGCTGTGCACACTCCAGTAGAGGAGATACGAGCCCGTGGTGTCGCTTACTTTAAAAATGTGGCGGCATCAACATTACATATGCCTGTGGAGAAAGTGGATTCGTCCTTGTCTTTAGAACAGTACGGTATGGATTCGATTTTGGTGATTCAACTGATCAACACTTTACGTGGAGACTTCCCAGATATTACCGGTAATTTGTTGTTGGATTATCGAACCATTGATGCTTTGGTGGATTATTTTATTACCTCGAAAAAAGAAACGCTTGTTAAGGTCTTAGGCTTAACGCAAACGAACGCGGTAACTGATGATACTCGCTCTAAGCCATCCGATATTAATGACTTGGCCGCCGCACTTTCTAGCGGAAAGATGGACTTTAAAGAAGCCATGAAAAAACTTAAGTCAAATAAAGAAGGAGCATAATAATGGATGCGTTAATCCGTGATATTTTGATACGAGTTCAAAATGGCGAGCTTTCTGAGGACGAGGCCCAGCAGCAATACAATCAGGCCTTACTAGAAGAGCAATCACCCAAGGAGTCTGCGAGTGTGCAGCCTCAAGAGAAGTCGGTGTATACCCGTCGTTCGATTGAGGTGATTAAGCCTTGTGACACACCCGAGTGCCGTTTATTTTTATTCCTACCTTTTGGCTTTGGTAATGAGACGGTTTCTTGGGCTTGGAAAAATGCTTTTGAAGCGACGAATAATGTTGAGGTGTGGGTGATTGGAGCTGATGATATTAATCAGTGGCCTGACCTTGTTGAGCACCTAAGTGAGAAAATGCGCGCATTGTGTGACCTGCCTTTTGTGGTCTACGGCCATTCAATGGGTGGCATTGTGGCTTATGAGGTGCTGGTAGCTTTAGAGCAAAAATATCAGCTGTCTCCAGAGGTTTTTATTCCCTCGTCGGTGCCACCACCGGGAGTTTTTGAACGTCTTAATGTTTTGGCGCCGTTTTATAATATAAACGACGATATGAGCATGGATGAGTGTCGTCAATTGTTGGAAAAAAGCCAGGTGATTTTACCAATAAACTCAGGGGTTAAATCCATGAGTGATGAGGCGATGCAATGTGATATCGATCTAATTAAACGCTATAAATATGCGCATAACAAAACCGATTTAAGCTGCCCATTGTTTGCATTTCAGGCGAACAATGATATTTTAGTGAAAGATCCGATTTCGGTATCCTTATGGAAGGATTATTCTACCGGTGATTTTTTCTTTCAAGAAATCGAGGGAACCCACCTGTACTTTATGAATCCTCCTAGGTCGGTTTTTTCAAGTATTCAGTCGCTTATTGAGAAACGAATATCGGCCAAGCAGTCAAATTTCAAACCAAAAGTCTATCGTTTACTGTCGTTTAAAATGGGTACCCAAGAGGTGGGAGTTTACCCTTATGGTCTTGCACCTAAAGGCTACTTAATTTATCAGTCTGATGGGAAAATGGCAGCACACATATGGAATGCGGCAAGAGAAGGTGACAAACCCTTAGCGCAAGCCCAAAGTAATGAGCATAATGATGAGGAGAGTGACGAACAGAACGTTGAAATGGCACTTAGCTATCTTTCTTATACGGGTAGCTATCAAGAGAATAATGGCTTAATTTCACATACAGTTGATGCCAGCTGTGACCCCAACTTTGTGGACGATACACTTGTTCGCTATTATCGCGTGAATGCACCATATATGACGTTGACGACGGCGCCGCTAACCACAAAAGATCATCGCCAAAGTAAGTGTAACGCCCATGGACAGCTCGAATGGCAAGAAGTGGATGCACCTGCGGTCTATGCGGGTCACCCCTTGATTGGAGCCTGGGATTTAAGCTCTTATCATGAGGGTGGGCTTAGCGCTCTTGGCGATACGCCCCGAGGCATACTCATTTTAACGGAGCAGGGCTACTTTTCTATGGTGGGTATTGCTAGTGAGCGTAGCAAGCCTATAAATGACAACTTTGCCCTAGCATCAAATCAGGAAATTATTGATGCGGTCAAGAGCTCTCGCTCTACCTGTGGTCGTTTTGAAATTAATGATGATATGTCGATTACTTGCTTTGTTGAAGCCGGTATTTCGGATTCAGGCTTAAAAACCGAGATCATGACCTATGACCTTGCGGATAATACATTGCAACTGTCATATTCCGCGCAAGATTCAACACCAAGTGGAGTTGCTACCTATAAGAAAAAATGTCCATAAAATTCATAATTATGAATTAGAACTTATAGAGTTTGTCGGTTAATATGTACTCAATCGAAGTCTATAACACAATCAAACCCGTTGTTTACATTTTTGTGAGCAACCATAATAGTCATTACCATCATATACTTAGGAGTATATTATGAATCAAACATTGAATTCTGATTTCGCTGCAACTCAAGCTACAGCCTCGCCATTGGATACTATCCTGAGTGAGTTTGAACAGAACGTTGTTCGCAAGCATACGGCAGCGCCACTGAGAATGACTGGTAAGATGGTTTTTCATGCAACCAAAGACGAAGTATTCCACCAGGTGTCAGACCCTGCTCAGATGGCCTCGTGGTTCCCAACACTAAGACGTATCGACTTGGATCACAGCACTTCTTGCACAATCGGGAAGATGGGAGAAGGCTCAAACCGCGTTTGCCATATGACGGGTATGGGTGCGCTAAATGAAAAAATTGTTCACTGGGATGAAGGGAAGTCTTACGCCTATTCAGCCAGCAACTTTATGATGCCGATAAAAAATCACATCTCTTTTATGCACCTGACGGAAGATGAGCCAGGAGTCACGACACTGGTATGGAAGCATTATTTCAATTTTACCGGATTGATCATGCGTCATATGTTTCCTACGATGATGACCATGATGATGAATATGGGAATGAAGACACTGGCTAAACGCTTAGGCGGACCCGGTGGAAAAATGAGTACCGTATAGCCACATAATGCGAAGGATAGGGATTTGAAAGGTTTTAGACGGATTTAATAAGATATTAAGGTCGGATGAGTCTGTTTTTAGCTCGCGCCAAAATGCGAGAGTATGGGAAATAGCTTATCCGGCTTTACAGCGCATGTTAATGATGCACTAACTATACATAGCCTCATAATTTAGAAAACAAATATCACCTAGTAATTATCCTGCAAACGCTGCCAAACGCTTAGATTGCGACGGAAAGCATCAACTTATTCCCCCTTAAACCATACACCCATCACGCCCATCGCAGTTATCACATTTATTACACCCATCACACCATATCCTACGCCATTGTTTTTGTTGCATCGTTAATAAAAATGATCTTTGCATAGTTCTATGAGATTGTTGACTCCCCTATGCGCAATATATACAGTTCTAATAGTTATATATCAAAATGCATAAATAATATACTTGCATAAACGGATCTTAGCCTACAGCATAATGGAACTCAATTAATACCATATATGTTTTGAAAATACATTTTCTACCCCGCATACAATTAATTTATATATTTTTTGAGGATTTCGCACGAGGCATGTACTGTTCACGCAAAAACCCTTACCATGATATCCCATCGCTTTTTCTTCCAAAATATATACGCAACCCACTCGGCACTCAGTCGAGCCTATTCTGAAACACACTATGAAACGAAATTACTTAAAAGCAGTAAACTGCTTACTTTCCATTGCAATAGGAAGCAGCATGTCCATTAGTCTTTTTTCGTCAGCCAAAGAGTCCTCCCCTATCAATCAGGAGCCATTTATGACAACCAGCAGGGTCAGTATGGACGACTGGCGGGATAAGATACGAGGCCCCAATGAACTAATGGGCTTCTTACAAATTAAACCGGGAAGCAGGATTGCCGACATAAGTGCTGGCGACGGCTATACAACCATGTATTTAACAAGGGAGGCTGGCGCTACCGGAAAGGTATTTGCTCACAACACCCCTGCGTGGATGGGGTTTATTAGGCCACTGATTAAAGATAGGGTAAAAGATGGGCCACTAAAGAATGTCGAGTGGATTGAGCGTCCTTTTGAAAACCCTCTCCCCAAAAGTATCAATAATTTAGACCTTGTCACAAATGTACTTACCTACCACGACTTACTGTATATGAACGTTGACAGGGATAAAATGAATCGCGTTATCTATCAGGCTCTACGTCCAGGCGGGCGATATGTGATTGTAGATCACGCGGCTTTGGACAGTGACGGCGCTAAAGTTGGCCATTCATTACACCGGATTTCTGAAGCGTTTGTTATCGAAGAAGTTAAAAAGGCAGGTTTTACTTTGGGTCCAAGCTCAGACATATTGCGATTTGACGCCGACAACAAGAAAAGCCTCGCCTGGAAAACCCCACAACCCAGAACAGATCGGTTTGTAATTTCATTTGTGAAACCAAAATAAACTTACAGACCAGAGAACCTACGCTAATTTGGCTTGCCTCGATGCCGACTTAGGAAGGTGAGCCCGATTCTGACGAAAGGAGAAAGCGCTCACCTTAAGCCTGAATCGGTTTCATCTTGAATCGGCTTCATCTTGAACAGGAACAAGTCTGCAGCTTACTCAGATGTATGATTGGCCTGCTCGTTTGGTGAGGCCATTAGCCAATCGCTAATGGCTGCAGCAATAGCTGTAGGCTGGTCTTCTGCTACGAAATGAATGCCTGCTCCGATATCCTTAATAGTTAGCTTCTTAAGGTTTTCTTTTGCGTAGTCAATTGCAGCCTTTCTTACCAATGCACCTGGATCGGCTTTTAATAAAAGAATGGGTATATCTGACTGGGTCAGTGCTAATGCATTTCGATCCATAGTCGCTGCTAGCCCACGACCATCAATACGCTTAAAGCTTTTGATCATGCTCGCAGGGCCGGGGCCGTAACGAAGAACCTCTCGCTTATCCTTGCTCTCATAAGGCTTCAGGTAGTGTTGTTTTTCCTGCTTTGTGATTTTTCGTGACGTGAACATGTCCAAGGCCATGGATTGCATTCTCGGCTTATTCAACATCATATAATTGGAAATCCAATTATACTTCATCATGGAAAACATTCTTTTTTGGATAAAAGTTGCTTCAGACAGAAAGTCGTCTGCGGGCATAAAAGCGGCTTCCAGCAATACGATGGCTTCAACTCTGTGAGGGTTTTTCATTGCCCACTGCAAACCAATAAGTGAGCCTAGATCCGTTACCACAAGAGTGAAACGCTCTTCAGGCCGAGCGTCTAACCACTGAGCAGAAATTGAATAAAGAGACTCATAAGAGTAATCGCCACTTTTTGGCGCGTCAGATAAGCCGTAACCTGGGAGATCAAAGGCAACCGCTTTGATCTTGTCGTTGGCTATTTCACTCATAACATTTCGCCACAAATAAGAGTAAGTCGGAATACCGTGCATAAACACGACACTTTTCTCCCCTTCCCCCTGCTCATAGAAGGCCACTTTACCCTGGTCGTACGTTTGAAATTGTGGGACGACATTAAACTCCGCAGAGACGTCTTTCTCTACAGGGCCTATTGATGAGCAGCCGGCGAATGTTATGCAGCACAGCAGTGTGAATGCAGTTGTCCACTTCATGATGTTGTTCCTATCCCCGTTTATAAGGGAGTATCGGTGTATTGATGAATAATGCTCTCCTTGGGTTTTGTGGGGCTAATAGCTAAGCTCCCCTTTACCTCCAAGTACGAGAATATAATCTGATGTGTTATCGAGCCCGAAAAAAGAAGAAAAGCTCGAACCAGAGCGCAAATAGTAGACAATCTAGCATATAATATCTAATGACTAATTCTGTTCTTTATGAAAAGAAAAAATTATAGGCGGTAAGCTCTTGGATTTAAACAAATTGCGTACGTTTACGGTTGTTGCTGAGTGTGGAAACATCAGTGTGGCTGCTGAAAAATTGTACAGATCCCAGCCTGCTATAAGTAACCAGATAAAGGACTTAGAAGCTGAGTTGCAACTTCGCTTATTTGAACGAAAAAACTCGAGAATCTACCTAACACGGGAAGGGAGAGTGCTCTTTGAAAAGGCGAAAGCCCATATCAATGACTTGGAAAATAGCGTACTGAGATTGAAAAGTGCTAAACAAGGCGTGAAAGGGACGCTGAGAATAGTAGTCGAGCGAGACGTGTTGAGTATCTACCTTCCTGCACTTATCGGGGGGTTCAAACAAGAATACCCCGACGTTGAGTTTGAAATACTGACATCGACCTTTGAGGCTCTGGATGACCTTTTGCTCGCGGACAAGGTCGATTTTGCTTTTTCTGTACTATCCACCAAAAAAGATTTTTTTCATTCTCATCCTATTTTAACTTTTACTCGAAGTTTATCGGCATCAGTAAGCTTACGAGACAAGTTTGGCGAACTGAATTCAATCACTGACATTCTGGGTTGTACTTTTATAGGTTATTACAACCATTTTTCTGACATTCAATTTTGGTTACGTAAAAATGGTTTTGCTAAGGAGATCCCTCTATTTAAAAAACACTCAAAATTTATTGTCGTTCAGGACGCTTTCACATTGAATCAAATGTTGTTTGACGGTGTTGGCATTGGTCTGGCCTTTGATGAAATTGCAAAGAAATATACAGGAGGTAGCGCCCCCTTAATACCTCTTTTCGAAAATTCGGAACCAATGTATATCACGGTAGATTTGAGCTATAAAAAAGTAAGAAATGAAGGGTATTTAAACCAAGCATTTCGGGAGTTCGTTCTCGCGAAATTTTCATAAATCAGACTTTATGTGCGATTAATTACTTGTCGTCGCTATCTGTAGTCTGTTTTTCCGACCCGCAACACTCTCACCGAACACAATATCCCCTTCTAAAAAACAGTATCGAACCTTCACAGAACGAAATAACTGTCGCTAGCCGAATAAACTAATATTGTTCATAGTAATATAAACAGCCCTTTACTAGACTTTTATATGAACAGCTATAATGACGAATAGTTCAATAAACATCAGGTACACCGTTAAGCCGATAGGGCTATGCATTTAAGGTCGCTCTGACAGGTATAGCTCTATGAGGCCGTTGATTCGTTTATACAGAATTTGTACGATGCCAGCTATCAAGTAATGTCACAGGTTAAATTTAGTGCAAGGTTTGGCTTTCCTATACCACCACAGAAAGCCTCAGGCCATGAAAAACTTTTATTCCCCAGCTAGGGATCACAAGTTTTCGGAATGTGTAGAGCCTTGTTTGATCAGCTTTCTGAGTTAACACATATCGGAGATGAAGCCCTCCGTTTATATGTCAAACCAATTGTTTAACGAAAAAAAAGGCAAAAAGTATATCCATAAAAGATATAAACAATGGACTCGGTCATTAGCAGATACAATTAGCACTAACCTTGGCCTAGGCTCCAAATACGTTCCTGCTGCAGCAGGGAATAGCCTTGACAACAAACCGCCCAAGGAGGCTTTTTCTGCATTTGGCAAGTACATATTGGAAGATGTAACGCTAGCAGCTGAGTATCAAAATATCGCTTTAAATAACGGCACCGTTCGAAATTTGAAACATAATTTGGATGTGAACCTCGGCCCGAGGATAAGGCTATGGGAAGAGGATGCAAGCTCAGAAAGAACCCTAATAATCAAAACCAATATTGAGAAGGTTAAATTCATCGGTGCAAATGTACGGATTTGGGCTGGGGCGTTTGCGGGCAAGTCTTGGATAACGACTAAAATATCCTTTGTGGATCAGGCCAGCGGTGAGCTTGTTGGCGAGTCTGTTTTGCACCGGGTGGCGGCTATCGGTAGTGGTTGGACTCCAGCGCGCGCGGACTATAAAATGATTGAGGATATGTCGAACGATATCAAGCAATACGTGATAAACAACTACTTAAAACCTGTAGGTGGCGGCGCTTACCCTCCGAAGAAATTTCGTTAAGTAAAACTTCAGGGTCAGACGCTATCAGCATATGCACCGTAAACAATAAGCTATGAAAAAGCCTCGATCATTCCTGATCGAGGCTTTTTCATCCGGCCTACATACAAATTCCGCTCTACCGCGTTAAGACTTAAAAATTCAAATGCAAACCAATCCCAGTACCGTCAACCACTTCACCATTTAAGGTAAAGCGCTTATATTTAATGTTCACACCGATGTGATCATTAAAATCATAGCCAAGCCCAAAACCAAAAACTGGGTCAATACGACTTTTAATGTCCGGTCTAACATCCTCATGATTGGTCTCGATATCACCAGCCCAAAAGAAAGCGCCAATATCAATTAAGAAGTTGAATCGCTTAATGTTGCGAGAATAACGATAGGTTGACACGACACCGTGCGCCGAATGCGGATGTGACTCGACCAAGGCTTCATTAAGCACCTCATTGTCAGCTTCAAAAGTAGTAAACTCAACGTCAGCATCGCCCAGGTCGGCATAGCCAAACATCATGGACGTATACTTGTTAAATTCATACCCAATATTAAATTGATAACCTGTTCGTTTATTATCAAAATTTAACACATTAACCGGACTGCCCTCTTCCGCCATCGACCGACTAAAACCTGCAGCTGTCTGCTCACCCTCAAGGCTCAAGAAGTCAATCTCCACAAACCAAGCATCAAGATGATCGCCTTCTTTGGCCGATGCTTCAGGTGTGGGCAGTAAGAACATTACACAAAAACTACTGAGTAATACACGTCCTAAAATTTGGCGGAAGCGCGCGGCGAAGCCAAGCATTAACACGAACAATAAACCAAGGCCTGCACTACCACCACCAGATGACTTGGAAGTAATCACCCGTGGCTCAGCCGTCGGAGTAGGCGTTGGAGTTACTGTCGGCGTTACAGCAACAGGAGTCGGCGTAGGTGTTACAGCAACAGGTGTCTCTGTCGGCGTTGCACGAGGAATCGAGACAACCCCCGGATCACTGACGGTAGAGTTCATCTCAAGATCCGAGTCATTCGGACCACCATCTTCGATCGTCAATTGCACACAGAAAAAACCTTCGATTAGGCCAACCTGCCAGCCGCTAGCGCCGGGAGGCGGGCAGAAACCAAGATTGCCTTGAGCGGAATGTATCGCATTATTATCATCAACCACAAAATCTCTCCACAAACCGTCTTGGAATTTACGGTATACCGCATTCGCAGGAATCGCTGCAATCTGAGGCACTACAATACTCACTTGCTGACCCGGGTTTTGTAGCTCATGGATTTCAAAATCGAAAATCCCACCAACCGGATCGAAGAATTCATCGTCGCCGATATCATCTTGCTCTATCAAATCATCTTCATCCAAGCGTGCGCCACCACCAGCACTTACCAAGGCAAACTCACCTAGGCGACAGCGTAGTCCCGGCTCACACTCAATCAAGAAGGAATCTGCATCATTCACGACTTCAGGGATAACATTTTGAGGTACGATATTATCTAAGTAGTCAGCAATACCGTCGTTATCACTATCTAAGTCTAGAGAGTTAATGATGCCATCGCCGTCCACATCATTGCTAATAAAGCCCGCATCTATGTTGT
>NVXL01000106.1 GCA_002746115.1 Alteromonadaceae bacterium | reverse complement strand
TTTTAATCGGGTGTTTTTTAAGATGCTTTAACACCGCACCTGCAAAATCGCCCATCTCAATAAGGGCCATATCTTGCATGTTGTACCACGACTTAATTGCGTGCTCGCTACGGTTACCGGTACTTGCGGCAATATGCTCAAGGCCGCAGGCCTTGGCGACATCGATGCCCTGAGTGATCGAGGCGATCCAAGCGGCGCAAGAAAAAGGTCTAACAATACCTGTGGTGCCAAGGATGGATAAGCCACCAATAATACCCAAACGACCGTTCATGGTTTTAAGTGCAATGGCCTCACCGTTTTCGACCCCGACGGCAAGGGTAAAGCCGCCAAGGTAATGATATTGCTGAGCGACTTGGTTTAGATGGTCAATAATCATCTGCCTCGGCACCGGATTAATGGCAGGCTCACCAACGGCGAGAGCTAAGCCTTCACGGGTGACGGTGCCGACGCCTTCACCGGCTAATAACTTGATGCCCGGGGTTTTGCTTAAATTTAACAGCACAAATATTGTTGCGCCATGAGTCACATCGGGGTCGTCCCCTGCATTTTTAATTGTGCTCGACCGGGCGCTATAAGTTTGACTGTGCTTGCTGGTTTGATCTGTATTAGGGGCGGTGAGATATTGCGTATTAACACTAAGCTCAACTACCTGCCCCTTAGGCAAAATCACACTGACCGTATCGGCTTTATTACCGGTCAATAAAAAACGTGCACAAGCGGCGGCGCAGGCAGTGGCGCAGGTGCCGGTGGTTAAGCCGGTGCGCAGGGGTTTGTTTTGCTCGCCGCTCTCCTTCCACATAAAGCTAGACGCTTTGGTAGAGCCAGAAACTTCCCAAAGCAATCGACAGCAGGGCTAGCACTTGCCTCGTACCTTGAAAGGTGCGGAAATAATGTTGGCTCATAAAACGCTGTAAATACGCAAAGATTAAACCAAAAAATAACATGCCGAGCATGACTCCTAGAGAGAAAATCAATAAATATATAATCGCCTGAAGGTGCTCGTTTTGAGCTAGTGCGGGTAGTAATGCTAAGGCCGAGGCGCTGCCAGCTAAGCCGTGTAAAATACCGATAAGTAAGGGCTTATGTACGCCGGGGTTTTTTATGGGGGCTTGTTTTTTTTCTCTGCTGAATTGCCAGAAAAAAGATAAACCTAGACCAATTAATACAATGCCGACGGCATTTTCGGCCAATTTTTGCATGGATTGTGGCATGGCGATGCCGAGACCAAAGAGCAGGGCTCCGCTAATTAATAAAACACTGCCGTGGCCTAAGGCCCAATGTGCGCTGTGGGTGATGGTGCGTCTAAATGCGGGCTTTTGATTGTTTAAGGCCGCTATTGCCATAATATGATCCGCATCGAGGGCGTGAATCATTCCAAGGCCAAAACCAACCAGTAATAAGGGGGTAAATTCAATTAACATATTTTTTAGCTTCTAAGTTAACGGTTTGTTTTGTTTGGCCTAAAAAAAGTCGTGCAATAGCTTCCGGGTTTGAAGGGAAGAATAAGTGCAAGTAACTTGCCGTTAAAGCCCCTTCACGATAAATGGCCTCACCCGGTGCCGGGTGGCGCTGACGAATACCGTGAGCGATGGGCGGCGGCGTGCCCTCACTGCGGGAGCGGTGGTGAGCGTGGCCGCGTATTTGCCCCTCTGGTAATGGTGCCGTTTGCATGCCTTGGCAGCCTCGTTTGCCGCGCATAGCGCCGCTGCCGTCAATCAGTGCGGCCATGTTGTGGGTATTATCGTCTAAATCGCATAAGTCCTGTAAACAATATAGAAATCCGCCGCACTCTGCGAGTATGGGTTTATTCTGCCGATGAAATGCTTGAATCTGCTGAATCATTGCTGTGTTCTCAGCCAATAATTTTGCGTGTAATTCTGGGTAGCCGCCGGGCAGCCATAGGGCGTCAGGTTCGGCTCCGCTTGTGTTATTTATAGCGGAGTCATGTATCGGTGAGAAAAAACACAGCTCGGCACCCATTGCTTCGAGTAATTGTAAATTCGAGGCATAGATAAAACTAAAGGCTTCGTCGCGAGCGATGGCAATGCGTTTATTTGCCAGTAACTTAGGTAGCGAGCGAATAGCTTCAGGCTGGAACTGCACAGGTTTTAGTGCGTTTAACCAAGGCAATATACCTGCTTCTTGTATCCAATCAGCGGCGGCTTCAAAGCGTAGCTCTAGTGTATCCGCGACTTCCTGAGCTTGCACTAAACCAAGGTGGCGCTCCGGCAGTGCGACTTCTTCTGAGCGTTTTAGTGTGGCTAACAGAGGTAAGCTCTCAGGCAGTGACTCCTCAATTAACTGTCGATGTCGCTCGGAGCCGCAATTATTGGCAATTAAGCCGGCGGTGGTAAAATCATCCCGAAAATTCGCCAAACCAAGGGCGATGGCAGCGGCGGTTTGTGCCATGCCTTTTACGTCCATAATAATCGCGACGGGGATTTGAAAGCGTGCCGCTAAATCCGCACTAGAGGGCTGGCCGTCAAATAAACCCATGGCGCCTTCAATTAAAATAAGATCCGCCGTGCAAGCCGCCTCGTAAAGTTTTTGTTGGCACCACGGCTCTCCGGCCATCCACATATCCAGTTGCACCACTGGCTGACCAGAAGCTTGTGCGAGTATTTGGGGGTCTAGATAATCTGGGCCGGTTTTAAAAACACGCACAACTTTACCTTGGCGTGTTAACAGGCGCGCAATTGCAGCGGTGACCGTGGTTTTACCTTGGCCTGATGCGGGCGCTGCCAGGAAAAGCGCGGGGCACAGTGTAGGGGGTGGTGTAGGAGACGGTGTTGTAGAGGGAGGGGACATTAATATTCAATGCCTTTCTGGGCCTTAACACCTAAGCGAAATGCATGGCGCTCGTCTTGTATCACCGAGATGGTATCGGCAATTTCTTGGAGCGGTAAAGCCATGGTGCGTCCGGTAATCATCACGTTTTGCATTTTAGGGCGATTTTTAAGGGCTTCTACGACCGGGTTAACATCAAGGTATTGATATTTAAACATGTAGCTTAACTCGTCAAATACCAGCATGTCGTAACTGTCATCTTGTAAAAGTCGCTCCGCTAAGGCCCAGGCTTTTTTGGCGGCGGCGATATCTTGGGTTTTATCTTGTGTCTCCCAAGTAAATCCGTGACCCATCACATGCCAATCAATTTGTGGGTGATCTTTAAAAAACTTAAACTCGCCGGTTTCTGTGCGGCCTTTAATAAATTGAATCACTGCGCAGCGTTTACCATGCCCAACAGAGCGTGCCATGGTGCCAAAGGCGGAGCTGCTTTTACCCTTGCCGTTGCCTTTTAATAAAATAAGTACACCGCGCTCTTCGGTTGCTTTAGCGATTTTTGCATCCATCACGGCTTTCTTGCTGGCCATGCGGGTTTTATGAGTGCTGTCAGACATCGAACTGTTCTCTTTGGGTTTAACCGGTTAATGGCAAGTAGTGCGCTTGAAGTGCGGCGGCCAAATCTTTAGCGATTCCACGTTTAACCGGCGCTTGCTCAATATCAATGACGGTCACTTGCCCGGTTAACATTTCGGTTTGGCCGGTTTGTCTTACCCGGCCATCGGTAACAATGTAGGTATTAAACGACAGTTCGGGTGATTTTCGCAGTTGTTGATATTGAAAGTCTCTGGCCTTGTTTAAGGCCTCTTGCAGAGGGGTGCCACCAGCGGCGGTAATATTATCTAAAAATGCCCGAATGGTTTTGGGCGCACGGCGACGACCCAGCAAGGTGTCGACATTTTGATTACCAAAACCAATAATGCTGATTTGCTCGCGCTTGAGATACGCCTGCTGAGCAATTTGCATGATGAGGCCTTTGGCTTTGGCAAAGCTGTGGTTTGCCAGTACGGATCCAGAGGTGTCGAGCAGAATTAAATTAAGCGTGGCCGCGCCGGATTTTTCTGGTTTAAAAGCCAGTTTGCGTAAGGGCCATTCGCCTAAGTTTACGATTAACGAGTTAAACCAGCTGACTTTTTGGCTGTTGCGCTTCAAGGATTGCGAGCCTGCTGCGCTTTTGCCCTTAACGAAGCCGAGTGTTTTTACGCCGCTATTGTTACGCTGTGAGTTGTTAAGTGGTGTTGTTTTTGCCGCGATTGAAAGCGCTAAGGCCTCATTTGTGATCTCTTGGCTTTGCTGCTCAAGTGCGTCCATCGCGCCCCAATCCCCTTGCGCTGGGGCATCCTTTTGAGGCTGGTTGTTTTGAGTGGGGTGTTGCTGAGATGGCGCTTGCGGTGGTCGGCTAAACGGGGGCGGTGAGGGCGGCTGCGAGTTGTTGTTTGCATTTTGCTTACGGCGATGACTCAGTACGAGCTCTTCAACCGCGAGTAAGTCTTGCTCGTTAACCAATTCACGCTGTGCTAAAGCGGCATTCGCTATGGCCGCTTGCGTCCAAACAATATCTGCACGCAAACCGTCAACTTGAGCCGCATGGCAGCGCTCTGCAATGCTGCGTCGGCAATGATCGGGGCATTTTACTTGGGCTAAAATTTCTCTCGCGGCTAAAATCGTCTGACGTAAAGCTTCTTGCTTATCACTATAGGAGGCACAAAAAGCATGGCTGTCGTAATCAAAGGCTTCTCGTAAACGCACAATGTTAATGCGCTCATCTAAGCTGTATTGATTCGATAATTCCACTGATAAACCAAAGCGATCTTGTAGTTGTGGGCGCAGCTCACCTTCGTCGGGATTCATGGTGCCGAGTAAAATAAATTCGGATGCATGGCTATGACTAATGCCATCGCGCTCAACGATATTAAGGCCGCTGGCGGCGACATCTAATAAATAGTCGACTAAGTTATCGGATAACAGGTTAACTTCGTCAACATAGAGCACACCGCCATGAGCCTTGGCTAAGAGGCCGGGTTGAAAAGCTACGGTCTTGTCATCTAGGACTTTTTGTAGATTCAAAGTGCCGAGCAGCATGTCCTCACTGGCGCCAAGTGGCAGGGTGACAAAGGGGTGCTGTGCTTCAGTACTATTAAGAGTGCTATTAGGCAATATATCCGCTAAGCCCTTCGCTAAAGTAGACTTGGCGGAACCTCTTGGCCCACTGACGAGCACGCCGCCAATGTTGGGATTAACCGTGGCGAGTAGTAGGGCTAATTTAAAATCACTTTGACCGGCGACGGCAGTAAAAGGGAATTTAGCGATTGTTGGCGCCATCTCGGGCCTCGTTTAAGGGCGTGTATTTAAGGGAATGTCTTTGTGTACCCAGTGCTTTAAAAATAGAGCTGAGATGAAACCAAGCGCCAGCCAAAAGATTAAATTACTAATGCCACTGGCGATAATAAATTGATGATGTAATTCTGTGAGCGAGACGACCGCTGCCGGGTCACTATGGGTAAATACTGCCCCCTCGTGCCGAGGGATGTAAACCACGTAGGGGATGGCGATAGCGATGAGGCCAGTAAGTTTATATTTTAGTGGGGTAAACGCTATTATTAACAAGCCTGCGCCTACGCATACTACCGACAGCGTCCACCATGATTGCCGCTCGCCAAGTGGTGCAGCTTCTGCGCCGGGAATCTCTGGCGGTAAACCAATACTTGGCGCCACAAAAAACACAATAAAACCCGCGGCTCCCCATAAAACACCTTTTACCGGGCTTAAGCGAGTAAAGCCTTGGAGTTGGAGCTGGGACATGATTGCGAGCAATACCGCAGCAAAGCCGATACTGGCGAGAACGTTGGCGAAGACGGTATATAAAGTGCGCTCAAGGCCGTCATCCGGTGCCCACGCGTCGGGGCTGTGATGATGGCCGTCGCTGTCGCCATGACTATGGCCGCTGTGATCATGAGCGCCGTGGCTCAGTGGTGCTTGGCTTAGAGGTGTTTGTTCTTGCTCGAAGCTTTCGGCTTCAATAATAATCGGGGTTACTGCAGCCATCTGAGTTGCGCTTAAAATTAAGCCTGCTAGTAAGCCTACGCATAAGGCGGATAGTATTGTCCGGTAAAAAATCATAAGGCACGAACCTTTGCTCGGTTAAAACAGAGAACCAAAAACATCGCCAATAGCGCAAAGTTTATGCGCAGTTGTTAGGCCGATGAATGACTAGAGGCGTTTTTGTCTTTTTAGTGAGGCGCTTTAGTGGCAGGGGAAGGCCATGGCGTGACGGGTATCGTGAGCGGAGTTGTGCGCTTCTGCTAAGGGTAGAAAGCCTACCGCGAATACGATGACTGCGCCAAAGGCTAGCACCGAAAGGTTTTGCAGTAATACTCGTGTTGATGATTGGACGTGTAGCTGATGATTCGTTGTAATTTGTAAGCTCATAGTTGTTCCTTAGCACCCACCGTGCATGATTGACATAGTTGTGTATCAGGCCGGTCTTCGGGCTCCAAGAGGGTATAGCCAACATTTGCACCTTCCCAGCTATTTATTGCCAGTGGTATTGCAAACTACTCTTTTTACCGATGCGGGGGCAGCGATGGGATGAACTCATGTGTGTGAGCGGTACCATACTTCCCGATTATCTCTGTTGTGTTAACAAAGCACCTGAAGCGCGAGATGGTAACAGCTATCTAGGTTTATGGGAACTGTTCTAATCGAGCGTGCCAAGCCGATACCAGCTGGTATCGACCTTTTGGGTGCTGTGGTGAATGTCGACTTTAAGGCCGTGTTCGGCCAGCTCTTGGTTGAGCGTGCCATTGTATAGTTGGGTGCGGAATTCTGCGTAAGTACAGGGTTGCTCTTGGGAGTAAGTTTGGGAATATAGTTGGTGTAAACCGGCGATGGTAAAAATCAGGTTTTGATCGGTTTGGAATTTTATTTCATCTATGTGTGCAATACGAGCCACTACCTCAGGGGTTTGCTTGAGGCAGGATAATAGAAGTATTTTTATTTCGGTGCTCACTTAGCTGTCTTTTATTGTGTTGTAGTGAATTTAACGGGTGAAGGTTCAGTCCTTGAAAAGTATAGCAGGACTACAACCGGGGAAACCGCTATCACGGCACCACTGATTTACCTTGCATTTACAGTGTGCACTACTATAATGCCTGCAAACGAAAATTGAGATTACAATGATTTACTTATATTCAAAGTTTGGCAGTTTTAATATTTGGACGCCCGGGGTGATATGTCACCTATCGGAGGATCAACCGCGTCCTTATCTTGCCGACTAGAAGAATGTTCTGGAAGGTAATCAGCCTTCCAGCCTCAGTTTAAGTACATCTAATAAACGAGAACCCGGAAGGCCAAAGGCCTTCCGGGTTTTTTTTCGCTCGAAATATATGAATGTAAACTAATAAAGGAAAAAATACTGAATGAGTCTTAGAACAAAATCATATAGATGATTAGCTTAATTTAACCGGTAGAGATTTTTTGAATGACAGTCAAATTTTCTCCGATGACCCCTGCACAAAATATTGCGAAAATTGGCGATAGGGCACGGCTTGGTCTAAGCAAAATAGGCCGAGAAATGAAAGTATATAACTATATGAAATATATGAGAAAATTCTAATAAAAATGTCAAAAATATCGACTTGCAGAAAGCTATTTTATCGCGTATCTTTTAAATAGATTTTCAAGCACAACAAAACATCTATTCAAGGTATATACGCATTAAGCGTCAATACATTAAGCGTCAATACATTAAGAGTAACGAGAGCCGTGAACATTCAACACATACATCAACTTAAGCCGATAAGCACATTCAGCACCTTCAACACGTGTTGGAGCGCGGATGCAGCGCGACCTAGCTTTCTTGAGTTTGATAGTGGGTTTGAGAGCGGCCTTGAGAGTGGGCGGATGTATGTAGCGCGTTTATCACTCGGCAAAAATGATGCACTAATGTAAACGGCTTTCCCTATAGGAAGGCTAAGGCCTTCCGGAATCTCTTTTAAGAACCCCGGTTGGTAACAATCGGGGTTTTTTGTGTGCCCAAGAACTATTCAGGAACTATTCAAGAACATTTAGGGGTGGCCGTGGCAGAGTGGCTATGCCTTCGGTTGTGATCCGAAACTACATGGGTTCGAACCCCATCGGTCACCCCTAAGTATTTTTTAACGGAGGAACAAGTGATGAGAGTTGCTGTAAGTAAACGCGGAAGCTACCACGCAGATATCTATTGCGCGGATAGTCAGTCCGCTAAAAAAGTATTAAAAGAACAGCGTATTTCTATCCTAGCGGTAGATTTTTATTTAAAAGGCCGAGACAGCGGCACAGCAATTTTAGAGTGGGCGAGAGAGAAACAGCTGTTGCCACAGTTTGTTGTCGTGATCGAAAACGATCGCAGTAAACGCGCCTTGCTAGCCATCGAGCTATTGAAGGCACGCTACAGCACTACAGATGGCATCACTTTTATTAAACTAAATAAAAGCCATCATTAGCGGGAGTAATTAACATGGGCAGAGTATTGCGCTTAGATATTGCCGGTACGCCTACATCCTGGTTGTCTCGTGAAGATGCGGCCTTACTGTATGTCAAAGATCTAGTGCTATGGGAGTTGGGCGAAAAAGGCTTCACGATGCGAGGTGGGCTTAACCGAATCAGTGGCGAGCGCTCGCATTTAGATATTAGCCCAGTGATTGCGACTAAGGGTGATATTAAAGGCCGCCGCTCATTGATGGGCTTTAATAATCGCATGTTATTTCGACGAGATAATTATCGTTGCATGTACTGCGGCCAGCAATATGGTCATGTAAATTTAACGCGTGACCATGTTATGCCGCGATCAAGGCGCGGTAAAGATACTTGGGAAAATGTCGTGGCTGCATGCCGCCGTTGTAATCATTTTAAGGCTGACCGTACACCGGAAGAAGCAGGAATGGCATTGCTAGCGGTGCCGTTTCGCCCGAATATCTCAGAATCGATGTTTCTGGCTCAACATAAGGTGCTGGAAGATCAAATGGAATATCTAGAAAGGCAATTTTCTGGGAAAAGAATTTGGAGTGCTGCTTAGCAAGCTGAGCGGAGCTCCATACAGAAGTTTATATCCTCGCCAAGAACTCGCGGCTCTGGTTCTGTATGCCAGGCTGGCGCAAGCGTTGTTAACGTATTGTGTACCTGTTCGAAAGCGTGAATAAGCTAGCAATGTTTTTTGTAGCTCATTTGGTAGAGCAATAGATTAAGGATCTATGTGTAGTGGGTTCGATTCCCATCAAAAACGCTATGTCGTCTTAACCACGACTCCAACGGTAAAGGTCGAGAGACCGAGAGGTTCGACTCCTCACAAGATTTATTCTTGTATGAAAAATCAAATAGAGGTTCATGGCTTTGGGTTTTAAGTTTTACCAAAAGTTTGGTGGAGCAAAGGGTTCAAAGTGCCGAGATAGTCGCCGGTTTTAGTGGGTCGAATTGTCACGATGAAATAGTAAGAATGACGTAAAGTTGCTTAAGTTTCTACACCTTTCTCTATGTATACAGGGACGTATGCCGGTGTATTGAGTGCTTAACGATTATGCGTATTCCTATGCTATTGAGTCTTGGCTTTTCTAAGCTTTAATCCCCTGCTGTTAAGGGTGAACCTCGCCATTTTATTTTGCTAGGCAAAAGGAGGAATTATGTTATTTTTTAAAACCATTGATATTGCTGATAACGAGCGAGCATTGCTCTTCGATCGGGATCGGCTACAAAAGGTGCTAAGCCCCGGACGACACCGGATGGCGTCTTTCGGTAAAATCCTAAGAGTCGAAAAGTTCGATATCACTAAGGTGTTTTTTGAACACCCTAAATTAAAATTTTTGCTAAAACAGTATCGTGAAATATTCAGTCAGTATGTCGATGTTTTTGAGCTGAGCGATAAAGAGCTTGGTGTTATCTATCGCGATAATAAAATCACCGATGTCTTGGCGCCCGGTAGTTTACTGGTCGCTTGGAAGGGTACCGAAGATGTCAAAGTCGATGTGATTGATATCAGTGATAATTATCAAATCAGCGACGACATGATTGGCCTTTTAGGGCGAGGCCTTAAAATTGGGGCTAGCCGACAAGTCGTTAATGCGATTAATTATGTCGAAGTCCCCGACGAGCACGTTGGTCTATTGCAGGTGAACGGAAAACTTGAAAAGGTGCTCACCACTGGCGCCTATGGGTTTTGGAAATACAATCGCTCAGTGGCGATTAAACTCTTGGATCTACGCGTTCAAACCATGGATGTTAGCGGCCAAGAGATTTTGACCAAAGACCGAGTGAGTTTACGTATTAACTTATCCGCAAGTTACAACATTACTGATCCAAAAACGGTTGCATTAAAATTAAAAGATTACGCCAATTTTATGTACCTAGAATTGCAACTGCGGTTGCGTGAAGCGGTAGGCACAAAGCAATTGGATGAGTTGCTTGAGGATAAGAACACCCTCAATGCTGCGATTGCCAATGGCGTCAGCGAGAAACTGGCGAAGTTTGGTATCGAGTTGTTAAGCGTTGGTGTGAAGGATATTATCCTGCCCGGGGATATGAAGGCGATTTTGAATAAAGTTGTGGAAGCGCAGAAAGAGGCGGAAGCTAACTTAATTAAACGCCGAGAGGAAACGCAAGCGATGCGCTCTTTACATAACACCGCCAAGATTATGGAGAACAACCCGGTGCTATTGCGACTTAAGGAGCTAGAGTCACTGGAGCGGATCACCACTAAAATCGATAAGATTTCTGTCTACGGTGGTTTGGATGGTATTTTGAATAACTTGGTAACTTTAGTGCCAGCGGGTGCTGGTAAGTAAATAACTCTCGTTCAGGGAAATCGATTCTGGACGGGAGTTTTGTCGTGTCCAAAGCACCAATTAAGGTCCTTTATCAAAGCCGAGCTGCTGGCGTAATTGCTCGATATTATCGATGCGTGCTTGTGTCTCTGGGTGGCTAGAAAAATAGTGATTAAGCTGTTCAATACCTGCTATCGCAGAGCTATCTTGTTCTTTTAACATGTTCTCAAAAAACTCCGTCGCACCGCCGACATGACCATAATGGCAATTTAAAATTTCAAGTGCTAAGGCATCAGCAGCGCTCTCAAGCGTTTGTGAATACTGGGCTTGGGTGGCTAAACCTGCGGGTGTAAGTAGGCTGGCGAGTGCGGCACTGTCACCGCTGATAAAACCGGTCACCGTCATAAGTACGATGCCGCGGCCGATACTACGTAAGTGATCCCGATGCTTAAAGTGAGCCAGCTCATGAGCGAGTATGAACGCGAGGCCGTTCTCTGAGGGCGCGTGGTCAAATAGCCCTGAAAAAAGAAGAATGTCACCGCCGGGTAAGGCGACGGCGTTGGGCTGGTCGGAGTCGACTTGCCAGAGTGTGAGTGGTACTTCTATATTCGCGCAGGACCTTAGTGATTCAAATATTGGGCTGTCGTAAGGGCTAATTGTATTGTCTTGGCTTATCCAATGACTGGCGCCTTTGTCTATACGCATGGTCTTAAACCAGTGCTGTTCTTTTTCTGGGGAGATCATCGGCACTACATAGTCGACCGCTAAACCTAAGGCCCAATATAAGGCGGCCATAATTATGGCCAGCCCCGCTAACAAGAGCGCGAACTCTTTTAGCGGATGCTCATGAGATATGTTGCTGTTGTGCTCGGGCAGTCGGGCTTGGTATTTCATTCGGCTGTGGCTTGTTTGCCAGCTTGAGGCGCGTCGGCATAAATTGCGGTGGCGTAGGCGAGCACTTCAACTGAGCCAATCTGATTGCTCTTACCTTGACTGATCGAGGAGGTTTCTATTCGTAGGTTGATAATTTGCGTCGCGCCTTGGCAGGATTCTTTTAAGCGCAGAATGGCTTCGCGTCGGGCGCGATCAACTAAGGTCTCATAGGTGGTTAAATTACCGCCAAAGAGCTTGCGTAGACCCGCGGCGACGCGTTTAAAGTAATCGACTGAGATAACGGCATTACCGGTGACTAGTTCCACTTTATTGACTTTGCCGAGTGTGCCCAAAGGGCGCTTGGTATTGGTGGTGATTACCTTGATCAGAGCCTGCTCGCGGGTATTAATCGAATGGTAGTGGCGTTTCTCTAGGTAGCGGCCTACGAAGTAGCCAAGGCTAATAAGGCTAAGAAATACAGCAATATCGAACATCAGTGTAACTCCCTAAGGCGAGGTTATTGGGCGTCTTCAATGATAACGGCTGTGCCGTAGATGTAGATCTCTGATGCGCCAGCGGCTACCGAGGAGGTGGAAAAGCGTATATTCACAATGGCGTTGGCGCCGATTTGCGTGGCTTGATCTTTAAGCCGTTCCATCGCTTGGTCACGTGCTTCACCGAGTAGCTCGGTATAGGCGGTTAATTCGCCACCAACAAGGTTTTTGAATCCGGCCATAATATCTTTACCCGCATGCTTAGCGCGTACGGTACTGCCTGACACGATGCCTAGGCAAGTAGTGATGTTTTTGCCTGGGATTTCTTCTGTATTGGTGATGAGCATAGTATCGTTCCTGATATATTTATGAGTCTTATTGAATATATCATCGGGGCGCTGGCTTGGGTTTACAAGTAAGATACTTTGGACGATGACCAATTATATGGTAAGCGTTGGTGTTCTCTTGTAAGTCGTCGTAAGTGGGGTATGGTTAGATGCGTAATGGTAATCGTATCTGGGGTCGAATGATGTTTGTGGTGCCATTTCCAATGCTCGTAATTATATGTAATGTTTTTTGTTTGTTTTCTTCTACACTTAGGTAAGGCACGCCCCTGGGGTTAATTAAGCAGAACGTACGATGACCTCAATGAGGTTCTTGAATCAGCTGAAGACGCAGCTGGATTGATCAGCATCTTTCTTATACACAAATTCATCTAGGTTTTGTATGAATGTTTTAGTAATCGAGCCATCACGATCAATGAATGCTGTTATCTCCAGTATTTTGTCACCCTTAGGTGTTTGCATTAAGCAGGCGGCCAGCATTAAACGCGCCAAGTTTATCGTTGAGAATATCTCTGATGTTGATTTTGTCGTTATGGGGTCTGAATTAGAGGATGGCACGGCCAAAAATCTTATTAAATATTTACGGCAATTAACCGCCACAAGCCATTCACCTGTCTACCTTTTAACATCTAATGACGATCACGATGCCTACGCAGAATTTTTAGGAAAAGGAATAACCGAGGTCTTCCAAAAGAATAAACCCGGTGAATTTTTTGAGTTCTTGAAAAATAAAGTAATGTATATAAATAATAAGAAAAAGGTTCACGGCAACATTCTATATATCGAAGACAGCGAATTTGAAGCAATATTAGTTGAAGATTACTTAACAGACAGCGGATTCACTGTTGATACGTTTGATTGCGCGGAAGATGCTTTAACGGCGTTTGAGGAAAAAACGTTTGATCTAGTGCTGAGTGACATATTACTAAAAGGGAAGATGAGCGGCTTGCGCCTGCTTCTCAAAATAAGAAGTTTAGCTGGTAGTAAAAGCCAAATTCCGTTCATTGCGATGTCCTCTAGTTATGACGAAGTAAGAAAGGTCGAGCTTTTGAGTGAAGGCGCAAATGATTTTATTGCTAAACCCGCATTATGTGAAGAGCTTGTTGCTAGGGTTACCAACTTAGTATTGAACCAACAACTGAAAAATCAAGTAGAAGTGCAGCGAAAAGAGCTTGAATCTCTTGCTATGTTAGATCAACTTACGGGATTATATAATCGGAACTATCTATTTAGGAGTATCCCAGAAAAAATAAGTGAATCGATTCGACATAAATATGATTCTTGTTTACTTGTGGTAGATATTGATAAATTCAAATTGGTGAATGATACTTACGGTCACGCAGTGGGTGATAAGGTGCTGACAGCAGTGGCGAATGCGATATTGAAATGTTGCCGTGATGAAGATGTTGTTGCTAGGTTTGGGGGAGAGGAATTCGTGGTGTTGCTTTCTCATTGTGACTACGTATGTGGCTTATCAAAAGCAGAAGAAATTAGAAAAAGTGTCGAGATCTTGGAGCCCGAAGGGCTGACAATAACCGCAAGTTTCGGCGTCACTAGTATTCAATCTGTTGCCAAGGTGAAGCCAAAATTTGAAGATCTATTTAAACTAGCAGATTCCGCTGTTTACAAAGCGAAAGATAATGGTCGAAATTGTGTTGTTGGGAGTAATGAGCTGCCTAAATCTGCCGAGGTAATTCGGCGCCCAGGAGAGTAAGGTAGCTTTAATAACGAGAGGAGGTGAGAGGGATATTTAATCACCTCTAAAGGTGCAATATTTGTCTATATTGAATGCTTGTATAATATGATTTCGTTACCTGAGCCATACCCTGTTAACGTAGCAGCTCTTGTTACATTTAAAGTAGACTTATACAGGTTTTCAGCATAATTCCCCTCAGATGTCGTCACCATAACCGCGCCGACTTTATAGCCAAGGTTCACGACGTGTTCTTTAAACAAGTTAAATGATTGATCTATGAGCTTACGGCCAAGACCTTTGCCGCTGCATCTTGGGCTAACGCCTATTTGCTCTAGCTCAATAATAGTGGACTTTCTGAATCCGTTTTTTACGCACCATAAAATATAACCTGAAATCACACCTTCGTGTTCAATCACGTAGTAGACTCCGCGCGGGAACGAATTAAATGACGCTTCAATCCACAATTTATGATCTTGCTCCTTTGGAAAGCAGGCGCTATATATGACAGAAATGTTATCGATATCTTCGATGTCTGCTTTACGTATGTTCATAAGGTCGTTATCCATCCAAATGTTAAGACTCTCGAAATTGAACGCCAGAGAGTCATCCCTTTGCTTGCGAATGACAACGGAGTGGGCGTATTGGGGCACTAAGATAGCGCGGCTATAGACAAAATAAGGTGAAGCTATTTTGTCACAATATCATCAAGTAATATTCGCATCGCTTCATCTAAAAAAATATCCTGATTGTTGGGAGCGAGTTGCTTTAATGCCTTATCTAAGGTATCGCTAGCATCCAACCACTGTTTGCGTGTATTTTTGTTTAGCGTAACAGTAATGGCGTCGTTTCGCTGTTTTAAGGATTGTGCTAGCTGAGTGGCGAGTGAAAACGTCGGCGATTGCTCAGCGCGTTGTTCGTGAAGTTTTTTTACAGCACCTATATGCTGTTTATCTCTCGGGTAGACTTTAAGTGGTACCGACAAGCGTTTATCCCACGGCAAAGCATTGGAATAAGATGATTCTCCAACCGTGTGGTCATCAATATTAGGGAAGGCAATATCCGGCGTCACGCCTCGTAATTGAATTCCCTCACCATTAACGCGGTAGTAAGTGCCTACCGTTAATTTCACGCTGCCGCCTTTGCCACGTTTCCCGATTGGTTGATACGTTTGAACTGTTCCTAAGCCATAAGACGCAGAACCAAGGATTAAGCCACGCTGATAATCTTGAATCGCTGCGGCAAAAATCTCACTACTACCAGCGCTATGACGATTGATTAAAACCGCCAGTGGTCCATGGTAGGAGGCGTCGTTTCGTGAGCGGTTGTGGCGAGAGATTCGACCGTCGCTTCCACGAATTTGAATAATAGGGCCATGATGTATGAATAAGTCGGTTAACTTGCTTGCTAAACTAAGGCTGCCGCCATCGTTATTGCGCAAATCAATGACAATGCCGTCCACGCCCATAGTCTCAAGCTTAACGAGATGTGCCTTAACATCCTTGGCCACATTTAGGTAGTTCTTATCGCCACGTGCGGCCGCTTGGCTATCGGTATAAAACGCAGGCACAGACACGACACCGATGAGATAATTATTGCCGCTTACCTCTAGTGGGTAAGTCGCAAGCCGTGCGCGCTGTGAGCTAAGCTTTACGTGGCCACGCACAACGGCAACACTTTTGTGCTGACCATTCGATAATAGCTTGATTCTAAGTGTGGACGTTTCCGGGCCTC
>NVXL01000105.1 GCA_002746115.1 Alteromonadaceae bacterium | reverse complement strand
AATAATATTCAGACATAAAAGTTCCGTTTATTTCTGTTAACTACTGGGGATGCTTTACAATGATTGAAATATTTCTAAAATCGGGCAGGGATGAATTGGGGGGATTGCGAAATAATCTGCCATGATAATTTGATGTAATTCCAATATCGGCGAGTATACATATTGAATGTGTGAAATGTATAGAGCTAAATTGAATGATTATCTGTTTTTTATTCGCTATTTGAGAAAATGTATTAAATACTTGTTGATTCGCGCCGAAATGTTGAATTGAGCGCCAAGCTGGAATACTTAAAGCGTTGTTGAATCTCGGAAAATAAATAAGCATATAATGCAGGCTGAGGCCTCCCCACAATGTGGAGATTTAGCCACCTAGAGCACCTTGCTATCCTACCTAGTGTTAGGTAGGATGCCTTACCCACGTAGTAGTGTATGCTTTTGGTATTCCGGTTGTACCTACCCTTGCGTTTGCGCTTGGTGCAGTCTGCCAAGTCCTATTAGCTATCGAAATCTTAAAAGTACTTTAAATTGAATGACTTAAGCCCTACGGCCACACGTATCCTAGACGTTGCTCAGGATCTGATTCAGAAAAGCGGCTATAACGCCATCAGCTTCAATCATATTGCTGAGGGCGTGGGAATTAAAAAGCCCAGCATAGTGCACCACTTTCCAAATAAAGCGGCACTCGGGCGAGCTGTGGTGGTGCGTTATCGCGAAACCTTTACTGTTGCCTTAGATAGCGTACAGGCCGACCCTACAAAGAATGCGCTCGATGTCTTGGCGCTATACTTTAAGCCTTATACCGATATTGCCAATACCCGAGAAAAAATCTGTTTGTGCGGTGCGCTCGCGGGGGAGTTTATGGCCCTACCCGAGGAGATGAAAGAGGAGGTTGCCAGTTTTTTTAAGCAGCATTTACAATGGCTAAGGTCTATTTTACAGGCGGGTAAAGACGATGGGGTCTTAGGCTTTTGTGGTCCTGCTGATGCGATGGCAAAGCTTATTTTTGATGCATTACAAGGTGGGCTAATTGTTGCGCGTGCCACCGATGAAGACGGACACTTAAATGGCGTTATTGATGAATTAATTAAAAATATTCGCCCGGCTTGAAATTAAAATAAAAACGAAATATTAAAACGAGACGGTTAAAATTAAACAGTTAATACGAAACAATCTCGTACCAAGGGTCACCTGGATTAAAACCGGAAATACGCTTAAATTCATAACCCAATGCCGTAAGCAAGGTATTGGCCATCACGCTCTTTTGGCGATTATCTAAAATCCATCCCTTAGCCTCGACGACTAAATGCCCGACGCCTTTAATTTCGCAATAAACTAATCGACTAGGAATATTGCGTTGTCGTAGCAATTGGCGCACGGCTAAACAAAACCCATCACAATCGTCCGCAATTGTTTGTGTGCCGTTATAGCTTGCCGGTGGCATGGTCCACTGCTCGCCTCTGTCAGGCTTTTCTTTGAAGTGGGTTAATACAGCTTTATGAATGCTTATTAAAGTACTGCGCATTAGCAATCTCCTCTTGGGTCATCGGCGCGTAATTGTTGGCAACCATAGGGCGGAGCCTTAGCTGCGCCAGTTTGAAATTCACGAGGAGGCATGCTTTCGCAGCTTGAAGTTAGGCCTATAAATGGAATGGCACATAAGGCTAATAAGCCCTTAGCTAGTTGCCGTCGGCTGAGCCTTTCTCTTGTGTTGGCTGTGCTGGCTGTGTCGGTATTCATATCGTCACCTGTTTGATGTCTAGTGCTAAGCTCATCTTACTGGGGTATTCGCTTATTTGGAGGTGTCTGATCTGACCCTTTCCGTGCCGTATCGGTCTTTGTTTTTGAGGGCAGGTTAGTTCGGACAGCTTCTGCTTTAGTGTGTCTGATTTAGCACGGAGAGCTTGTAATCAGACATTAAAGTCGCTATAAATTTAAGACGGAGTGAAAACTGGCAGCGGACTAATTGGAGTCGTATCGTGGTAAAGAAAGTGAACATACTGGCGTTAGATGGTAGCTACAGCTCATCAATAACGAATATGGCGGATGTTCTGGAGTCGGCAAACCTTGCTGCCCGGAGTTACTGGGACGTGGAGGAGGCTCCGTTTGAGTGGCGTTTAATGTCCTTAGATGGTGAGCCAGTATCTTGCTCTAATGGCTTATCGATTACGGTGCACGCCAAAGCTGAGCCTCCGCCACCGGCAACTTTACAAACCCCATACCAGCCCGAAATATTGTTATTGGCCGTTCCGTATATGCCCGGTTTGGGTAAGGACGGTATGGCGAAATGGGCAGACGGCATTGCTTGGTTAAAAGCAAATCACCATCATTATGCTCAAATTGTGACGCATTGTTTTGGCACCTTTATACTAGCCGAGGCGGGTTTGTTAGATGGCTTGCAGGCAACGACTTCTTGGTGGATGGTAAAAGATTTTGTGGCGCGTTATCCGAAAATTGAATTGATCGCGGATAAGCGTTATCTGGAGACCGGCCGCTTTATCTTAGGCGGTGCTACCGGATGTTATCAAGATGTTGCGCTGCATTTTGTTGAGCAGCATTGTGGTGCCGATATAGCCCGTATTTTGGCAAAATATATGTTGATCGATAAAGGGCATGCCAATCAAATGGTTTATGCAATTGATCTACCTTTTAGTTCAAAAAACCCGGTTATTGTCAGGGCGCAGCGATGGATTGCAATGAATTTAGATAAGAGTATCAGCGTCTCGGAGGTTGCAGATAATGCAGCGGTGACGACGCGAACCTTAGCGCGACATTTTCAAAAAGATCTCGGTTACAGCCCTCAAACACATATTCAAAAATTGCGTATCGAGAAGTCGAAAGTACTGCTAGAGGCAACCAGTTTGCGGCTAAATGAAGTCGCCATGCGCTGTGGCTATAGTGATGAAAGTGCCTTTCGGCGTTTATTTAAAAAGCACTGTGATGTTTCACCCAATGCATTTCGAAAATTATTCCAGTTTGCTTGAATGGGTATTTGCTTGATGACGTAGTTGTTTGATCGTGGTTATAAGTTTTTGATTTTATAACCTTTCTTTTTTAACTGCCTCAGCAGGCCATGTTTACCGGGTAAGTGTAAGGCACCGACAAGCACGAACTCGACGCCGTCATCAGCTATTAGTGCCTCTAATTTTGGCATCCAAGCATTGTTGCGCTGGTGTAATAATATGTTATAGACCTCAGGGTATTCTTTTCGCATCGGGCGGATGCCGATTTTATCCATCTTCTTTTTATTCCCTGTGATCCACGCTGTGCGTAAATCTTCGATGGAGGTTTGCATGGTGCTGACTTCGTCGAGGGTCTTTTTCATAAACGCATCTTCGCGCCCCTCGCCCATGATAGATAAGAACTGGATCTGCTCATCGATTGTTTCAAGTTCCAATTGCGGCTTCTGATCACGGCGTGCTTTTTTGCTATAGAAGATATCGACGCCAGCGTCGGGCGTAAATCCAAGACGCTGTAACTCCATAATTGCAATGGTAATGCTCACAATGGAGGGCTTGGACTTGGCAAATGCCGTGATAGGGATATTATGTGTGGCTAAGTGGGCACTTAAGCGTTGATATACTTCCGGAGATAAGACCTTCTCTAAGGTGGTGTCGTCTTGGTAAGTAAAAGCCTGAATCATTTTTGACTGTACTTGCGCACTGCCTAATTGCTCAATATCGGTCTCGAATACGAGGCGCGAGGCTTCTTGATAGGCGGTATCGAATGCCTTAGGTAGGGGGTGATCACTGGGTTTGAGTAAATGAAAGGTGCCACCGATATAAAGATATTTATCGCCCTTTGATACTTTCCAGACTGGGGATTTTGCAAACGCTTGCGTGCTAAGGATAATAATAGCGATTAGCGAGATTCGTAATAGCTTATCGATGGCAGAGTACATTAGGAAGATCCCTTTTAGGAGTAAGTGGCCAGCTATGATATCGCTAATAGTTATAGCTTTCTATTTATTTAGGAAAATATAAGATTGATTAATCGTTTTTATATCCGTTAGTATTGAAACCAGTTTACAACTAAATGGCTCGCCTACCTGTTGATCGTCTCAACCTCTTTCAATGACTAAGGCTCCACGAAAAGGCAAACCTCTGGTAACAGGGGGACGCAAAGCCAGTGCCCATACTTAAGCATGCTTAATGACGATGGGTCGAACGGTTACCAAATGGGCTTTCAGCACTCTTAGCTCACTTACTATCTGTTCATCCGACGGCTCGATACTGTTCGGGTATTTGACTCGCAGCTATTTAATTAGTTGCTTTGTGAGGCTTCATTGACGACGGCTCGTGTTTATATACTTTTTAAAGTGTTGTTCCAAGATTTTGATATTGGTTCTGAGCGCACACAAAAAACTATTGCCTTATCACTCGCCACAATTATGACAGCTTCACTTCTGGCGATGGTGGCTTGGCGTGTGCTTGGAGCACTATCAACAGATAAGGTAGTCGCGAGGGATTACCTATATATGCCCTTTGATGTTTATGACGCAGAACAGCTCTGCGAGGACAAAATGAAAGCGAAATTAGGGTCGCGATTATTGCGCTCCTATGTTGATGAGCGCTCTACTCGCTTAGACGAAGAGAAAAGTGTTTACCGAGTTTATCTAAAAGCGGATGTAGGTCAAATGGACGCCTATGATCAGGTCAATGTATATTGTTATATCGACAAATGGGATTACGACCTGACTTATTATCGGGAGGTTAACGCTTCGGCCAAAGCCGCTCTATATGGCGATATCAAATTTTTCTAGTGTTGTGCAGTGTGTATTAACTCTACCTTGATGGACTGCTTTGCAGTCCTTTTTTTTCAATAAAGTTTTAGAACATTTTACTATAGTTAGCAGCACTTATGGGTGCTTAGTGTTTACTCACATGCATTTTTACTTTCAATCGCTATATTCTGTATATCTATTATTTCTAATTAACATGTGCAGAGTTGGCAAATAGGACTATTTTAACGGTTAACATGTTGGCGTTCTTGGTCGTGATGACGCTTATCCTTTTGAATTATAAAGATAAAATAATATCTTCACTTTCTGGGTGATTGTTTTTCAATCACTTTTTTGCCTTGATATTAGGTGCTAATTCACTGTCTATAATCTTCTATTACTAGTATTGGTGAATCCTCACTGCCAAATCAGCAACGTTGTTTATGTTGTATCGGCCTTTTCAAAGTTGAATGGATAGACATATGAAAGACTCCGGCTCCTCAGGTATTGCGACACATTTGTTGTCAAAGCTTATCTTTACTCCCCTGCTTCTCTCCTCACTCTTTATCGTCGGTTGTGGCGGTGGCGGTGGCGGTGGAGGCGGTACTGGATCGACACCTTTACCTACGATCTTGCCAACAGCAGAGCCTACGGCCACGCCTGACCCAACCGCCACGCCTGACCCAACCGCCACGCCTGACCCTACGGCCACGCCTGAGCCGGTTATTAGTCTATCCGGTACCGTATCCAAAGGTTTGGTCTTTGGTGCCGTAGTAAACGTGCACCCTATTGTTAATGGCAGTATTGATACCGGGACTATTCTTGGTACCGGTGTAACCGACAATACCGGTAGCTACAGTATTGAGATGCCAGATTATAACGGTGAGGCATTGGTTGTACGGATTACCGCCGCGACCGATGGCTCCACTACGATGCGTTGTGACTTGGCTGGAGGTTGCGGCAACGTAGCATTCGGCAGAGACTTTAGTCCAAGCATGACGGATTTTGAACTTCAAGCCGCTGCTGCACCAATACTCGACGACGCCATCGTTAACGTCTCCGTATTGACTGGTGCTGCAGTTGCTGTAGCGCTTGAGGCACTGTCCAACGCCAACAGCCCGACAGAAGGTGAAGTCGCTCAGATTGTTGAAGATGCCAATGCCAACGTCGCCGGACGTTTTGGTGTGACCGGCGATCTCAACGAAATGGTCTTGGTCGATTTGACGGATCTCGCGGCACTCGCTGACCCATCAGTTGATAGCGCTGTACTTGAAGCTAACTTGCTTAACGCTGCCGTTGTTGAAGCGGTAACGGCAGGCGATAGTAGCTTGTCGGTAAGTGGAGCCGTGCAAGCTTTTGCTGAGCAATATGCCACTAGTGGTGGACTTGCTGATACGGAAGATACCGGCAGCTCGGCAGTAACTCTGGATGAAATCTTAACTGAAGCGGGTGATTTGATTGATGCGATCAATGCTCGTGATACCGAAAATACACTCAGTCTCGGTGAGCTGGAAACCGAGATTGATAATCAGCAACAAGCAGCCTCATCTGGCTCCGTGATTCCTGTCGGCGGTTCAACAGCTACTCCAACGCCTGAGCCTACAGCGACGGCAGAGCCAACAGCTACGCCAACAGCGACACCGACGGCAGAGCCAACAGCAACGCCAACAGCGACACCAACAGCAACGCCAACAGCAACGCCAACAGCAACGCCAACAGCAACGCCAACAGCGACGCCAACAGCAACGCCAACAGCGACGCCAACAGCAACGCCAACAGCAACGCCAACAGCGACGCCAACCGCTACGCCAACCGCTACGCCAACAGCCACACCAACGCCAACGCCGATTCCTGTTGTGACATTATCTGGTTCGATTAAAGCCTTCCCGCAAATTGATAACAGCGGTAAAGCGGTATTAAAAAATCATAGTGCTGGTGGCTATAAAGCGGCTGCGAAAGATGATCTAAGACCGGGAATAAAAGGCAAAGGTGAAACTTTCTCCCGCGACCAAATGGAAGGTGTTGCGGCATTAGTGTCTATCTTTTTACTTTCAGATGTGAACTTCGAAAACCCCATTGCAACGGTTAGGTCAGCTGCTGATGGCAGCTATGAAGTGAACGCTGCTGATGTACGCGCTTACATGATCGCCAACGACGTGACGCTGACCGAAAGCTCGACTAACGACGAGGTTGTTACCGCCTTTAGAGCCTTGGGTAAATTGCAAGTGCGCGCCTTGGTGGTACGAGGTGAAGGTACGGATAAACAAGCCTTGGCGATTCAGTCCATTGCGGATCCTGCGAATCTAACAGACGACGGAACACCCGTGCCTGTTGTTGTCGACCCGATTGTTCACCGTGTTGTCTCTGCGGTTTTAAATCAAATCAAAGATGCGATTAGTTCACTACGTGATCTCGGGGTTGCCGATGCAGTTGTAGCAGCTTTGACCGAAACAGTGATTAATGCGGTTGCCGAAGAAATCACACGCGTGGTTGAAGAGGCCGCGACGAGTGTTATTGAGATCCCTGAAGGGCAAACACTTGAAGACGTGATCGCTCAACAAGAAGCACAGCTGAAACTGGACATCACTGTTGACGAACTAGAGAGTCTAGAAACGGTGATTGTGGCCGTTGAAGAAGATCAAAACGCGATTGACGCTTTGGAAGACACCGTTCTTAATGCCGATGAAGAAGTGTCTGACGAAGATAATACTTTGACGGCTTCTTTGGGCAGCGAAGAGCAAGGCCTACTTGCTGGCCTTGATGCCATATTTGATGATGTCGTTAACTCTGAAGTCGATGATTTAATTGAAGAGAATGCAGACGACCTCGCGTCTGTTATGGACTTTGGAAATCAAACCCAAGAAGAAGCACTTGCTGCACAGGCGGCTGAGAAAGCTCGCCAGTTACGTGAGTCTTTACAGCGCTTCTTCCTCTCCATGGGCTTTGCCGTTGTGGTTGACGACAACCTTGATGACCAAGGTAACGGTGGTGATGCCGGTGTGGTAGCGCTAAGTTTAGGTACGCCTTTCCATATTGCCGAGTCAGTTATTCCTGGTGGCCGAGGCTTTGGTGACCGCAACGTTCGCTTATTTAAAGTGGGTAGCGGTGACTTACTAGCAGGTAGTAATTACACCACGGATCCACTCGTACCGCTTGGTGTGCCTGATGGTAATGGCGAGCCACAAGCGCCGTTATTTTACGCACAACCTCTTAATGAAGTGGTTGCAGGCTTATTAGATGGTCTAGACCTAGCTAGCTTTCAACAGCTTGTTGACGACGCCTTCGAGCGTATCTCAAGCCCAGCTGGTGGCGGAGTTGCTGAGCCAACAGGTGCTGACTTTGACCTAATCGATCGTATTAGCCTGCTACATGAATTAAGTGAGCGCTTGAAAGAAGCCAGCTTGGTGTCAAATGGCATCGTTAATAGCATTGTCGATAACCGAGACGCCACCATCAAAATCAAACGCTTGGCGGCGGTTATCTCTGAAAGCTTCACTTGGGTGAATGAGTCCGTCAACTTAACGCCTGAAGGCTTCCCCATCTTCAACGGCCGTTTCACGCCACTTGCCGGTGGTGCAGATATCGTTGATAGCTCAGAAATTGTACGTGCTTTGAGCTTGTCCTTAGGTGCTAGCGCAAGTGAGACGGCAGATATTCTGACTTCTCGTGTTAGCTTCTTTGCGCAGTTCGGGGCGGATGCGGTGCAGTCTGAGATTCAGCAAGCACGCTTTGAAAGTGAATTGGCTGGCACGCCATTTGATTTGCTCAACGCCTTGCTGGCTGTCTACCCAGAAACGGCTGCAGAGTATCGTGCACTGATTACCGGTACCACCACCACTGATGCGACACCGGCTTATGAGTTTGCTCGTGACCGTGTTGCGCGTGGCTTGACCACAGCGGTACCAACCAGTTTGTTTGGTCAATCACTGAACAGTGAGACCGATGTTAACATTCGAGCGGCTTTGTTCTTCTTAGACTTCGTCCTCAAAAGTACCTTTTTGATTGACGTCTCTGATGGCTTCTTTACAGACTTTACCATCGTTGATGGCACTGTTGAGAATGCTCGTTTAATACCAAACTTTGAGAATACTAAGTTTATGGTGCCAGCTTCTGGCGTCACCATCGGCTCAATGGTCTCCGATTTGCTCAATATTACCCGAGTAGATAACGGTGAGTTTTTCGGTATTGGGAGCGAAGGAATACGTGCCGGTTTGGCTGGCTTACCCGTAATTCCTGAGTTTAAAGAGCAAGAGGTGGATGATTTCTTTGACGACTCAACTCGCGATAGTACTGTTAGCATGAGCTGTACGGTTGAGCGCTTTGATGGTGCCGATCCAGCAGCGGGTACTAACCCACTAGGCTTGAGCGTCTTCGCCGTATCTTATGACCCAGACAGTGGTACTTTCCGTAAAGGCAATGCCTTGGCGCTAGATGGCGGCGTAGATACACCGACATTGATTTTGAGTGATCCGATTCAAGTCGGTAATAGCATCCGTCGTACTTATACCATTGACAATCTATCGCCAACAGGTGACGACCCTGCCGTCTTTGGTCGAGATTACGTGGTGCGCTTTAGCATTGCTAACTATCAAAACGAACTTCCCGAGTTGTTCTTCTGGGTGGATGGTTTTGTCCCTGATCTCGTCTTGTGTGATTCTGAGTTTCCACTGTTTATCGGTCCAGACCAAGCCTTTGTACCAGTACCTGGCTTAGGCATGCTATCGGATCAAAGTCGACTAGCGCCTAATGGTGATGACGAGGCCGAAGGCATTGATGTTTCTAACTTTGAGCTCCCTGGGGCGCCAATTTATATTACCGACTCTGAGGCAATCTCTGGTGAAGGTTCTGTTGACTTTATCTTTGTATCGACCGATGTAGAAGGCGTCTATAACATTGAAGCGGCGGCCGAAGGTATTGGCTTTGCGCCCTTGTTTGGTGGCTACGTTAATGGCGTGCTCAACTTAGCACTTGTAGAGAGTAACGACGCAGAACCGCTGTTCGGTATTGCCTCTATTATGGGTGCCGATATCCGATCCTTGATTCAGTTGGTAGTGGCTGATGATAGCGTCTTAGCGCCTTCAATTAGTCTTACCTTTGATCCTGAGGCCTTCGAATACGACCGCTTATATGTCATGCGTGATGCAGAGAATAAGTACTGGGTCATTGAAGTACGCTTCTTAGATGTATTTGAAGAGTTCGGTGAGATCTCAGCCTTTGTGGATATCGGTTTTGCCGGTGTTGATAACCTAGGCCAAGTGGTCATTCCTCAGGCAGCTTTTGATGACTTTGGTGGCGGTGACGACGACCAAGGTGCCCCAGTTGGTTTGTTTTTCCAGAACATGCTTTATGGTGACTGGTTAGTCTTTGATGCCGATCGCCCAACGGACTACGACGGTCCATTCTTATTAGAGGCAGAAGAAGTCTCCTTCGGTGGTAACGAAGCGAATTACGATTTGCTTGAAGCGGCTACTGACGGTGTATTCATCCGTTACTCTAGCCAGCACTTTGATGAGAACATTACATCGGTTGACGACTTCGACACCGTATTTGGTGATCCAGCCGATTATGGCAGCGTCCCGGTACGCTTAGACGCCGGTCGGGAGGGTATAACTTTTGTTAAATTGAGCTTTAACAAGCAAAGTCAAAACTACGTTATGCAGCCTTCTATCGACAATGCGGGCGGCTTTGTTACCAACCTTGAGCACAACGACATCGTCGCTATTTTCGATAACATGGCTGACAATGCTGATTCGCCTGTTTACTTAGGGCGTGCTCTACGCTTCTTACCAGATAACGACCCATTTGCTAACTTCGAGATCTCCTTTGAGTGGATTCGATTCGCTGACGTGCTAGCGGACGACAGCCCTGATGACGGTACCCTTGACCCTCGTGAAGTGATTTGCTTTACCGCAGGTGGCGAGACCTGCCCCGACAAGCATCCAGACTTAGTATTCTCATCTGATCGTGAGACTTCTGTTGGTACCGTATTTGATACTGACTTTGACGGTGTGCCAGCCTTGTTTGATCCAAACGACAGTGACCCTAATGTACCCGGTGAAGTAAATACAGCCGGTCCAGGAGCCGGTCCTGCAGAAGGCCTAAACGTTGGCATGCTGTTCGGTTCTGATGGTGAAGGGGGTGTTGAACAAGCCTTCCTCGTTGAAACCTTCAATATCTACCCTGGAGAGATCCAGTCAGTACGACTCAGCAGTGAAATCTTCGGAATCGACAGCGGTGCGCAAGCCATCTTTACTTGCCAGCCACCTAGCTTAGACAGCTCAGGCAACTTCAGTGACTACTCATGTAGTTCACGTACCGTCGCTGGAGACGTCACCATTGAAGAAGCCTTCAGTGATAATGAGAGTGTTGGCTTTGCCTTAACAGTGCCGGAAGCGACCTTGACGACACTCGTTGACTTTGTTGACTTTGAGTACACCATCTCGTTTAGCGCACCTACCAACCTTGACGGTACTCCACTGTTCTGTGGCGACAACGTATGCCCTGCAAGACCCGATGTGGATGGCGAGGTTTTTGTTAGCCTTACTGACGATGCGCCTCCAGTCTTTGCAGGCTTAAGCGTGACATCTGGTACCGGCGACCCAGAGAACTTTGCCGACTTGGATGAGCTGAATGTTAGCCGTGAGTTCAAAATTAGCGGTGTATCCATTCCCGGCGCGGAGGATTACGTCTTGGATATTTACTGTGAAGGCTCCGAGCCCGGCAGTAATAACTTCTTCCCAGAAGAGAACCTGACTTTCTATGCCCCGGGGCGTGATGAGAATGGTCGCGATATTCGTCCAGAGTTCATCCTAGATATCCCTTGGATTGGCGGTGGTCGTACTTGTGACTTCAGCCTTAGCGCTAACTTGTTTAACGACGCAGGTGAGTTCACCGGCACTAGTGGCATCAACTTTGACGGTGTACGTGTTACCGGTGGCGGCACAGGCTCGGTTGATAACGAGTTGAACATTGCGATTGGTCAGGCGGTTTGTTTTGACCCTGCCACTGGCGGCTTGAATGTAGGTCCAATAGCCGATGATACTACGCCAACTGATGGCAGTGTGTTTGCTTGCTTATTGGGCAACGTACTATTTGGCCTAACAGATATCGCCCCTGGAGATCCTAATGAGGCATCAATTGTACTCGGTGACAACGTCTCTAGCGCGTTTATCGATGGCGGCCGTAGAGAGTTGACTCACGGCATGCTCTCGGCAGATGCTGAAGTGATCTTTAACATGGACTTCCGTGATATTGACCCTGAGCCACCGACCTGTGGTGTGATTACGACAGATCAGTTCTCCGATACTTGTGGTCCAGATCAAGACCCAGATGCGACCGCTACGTTCTTTGAGGTTGACGCCCTAGGTGAGACCTTATCGATAGTCGATACGCTACCTATCGTCTTAAGTTTCAGCGGACCTGTTAACGTCGATGGCGACATTGATTTGACCGTACCGGGCTTCTACGAATTACTCACTGATGAGAATGAGCCAGTTGTCGAAATTAACATCGACAGCTTCTTGTTACCTGACGGTGAGCGAGAAGTTTGGGCTAACTTCACTTTGACCGCTGGCGGCAATGAATTTAATGGAGACGGTGATCGTGCGTTTGACGGTGTGACCTCTCCTGGGTTCTTGTTTGTTGATCATAGCTTTGATGGCAGTCGCCAACCGGTTGACTTTGATCTTAGTTTTGTAGGTCCTGCGGGCATGCGTGTGACTTGGTTCTTACCTCCACCACGTAACGGTCTAAGTACCGAGGCGCCTAATGAGTTCGACTTTGATGCTGATGGTGTTCAAGATCTCTCGCTAAGCTTTACCGCTGGCATTGATACCGCGCCTGGGACTTGGACGTTTACCTTCCCAAGTCATGTCGAAGAGGTTTTGCGTTTGGGTGAATTCGAGACAGAAGTGATTGAAGCAGAGACTGACGGTACCTTCTTGGTAGATGTCAGTGAAGAGCTTGATATCGTTGACTTTGATGTCTTCCTAGGGACAGCACTCTTTGGTTTAGAGATTGAAATCGAAGGCCCAGGGCAAGCCGTTGTTGAATGGTTTGAGTTGGGTAGCCCAGTAAACCCTCCTAGTGATCCGAACAACCCTGACGGCTCATGCGAAGGTTGCCCACAGTCACTTGTTGATCCTATATTCCTAGAAAATGGAAGCATTACAGTATCTCGTGATGCCGACGTAGGCTTGAATATTGATGACGTGGGTACAGCGCTCTTTACCGTAAACATATCATTTGCAGAAATGGTACTGACGCTTGAAGGCACTGCACCTAGCGATGCGGCCTTGATTGAGCTGGACTTCGATACTGGTACCTTTGAGGAAGGGGATTCGCTCTTCTTCCCACGTGAAAACCGCCCTTACTTTGCCTTCTATGAAGACGATGAGAGCGGAATTATTCGGATCGAACTCAATGACTTTAATATTGATGTAGAAATCCTACTGTTCGAAGAGCCTGACGGCTTGTGCCTCATTGGTTGTGACCCTGTAGACCCAGGGCCTACAGACCCAACAGACCCCGGTGACATGCGCAACCCTGATCTTGATGACGACGGTGTACTCAACCACGATGATAACTGCGTGATTATCCCTAACACTGATCAGATCGATACCGACTTAGATGGACTTGGTGATGTCTGTGATGTTGACGGCTTATCCGATGTCAGCGGCTACTATCGCGTTGACGTAACTCAAGGCGAGGGCAGTACTGAGTTTGATGATGGCAGTGGGTCTTGTGCCCTTGCGGAAGACGAAGTCTTTATCGCCAACATAGAAATGATCGGCAATCAGCTGATGATCGAGACTGACGACGAGCCTCTCTTTGGTATTCTCGCACTTGACGATACCTTTGAATTGCTTTTCGACGGGGACTCTCAATCTTCCGGCGGTGCGTTCCAGCCCGACTTAGGCACCTTTGCTATTGCTGTCAGCGGCTCTGAGTCTAATGACGATGGCACCGTCGTCTGTCAACACGACGTCAGTATCTTTGGCGAGCAAGCTGATTCAGCTGTAGTCGAGCAAATCGTCTTTGATAGTGGCGTGTACTGGTTCGAAGGTTACGAGCGCGACATGATGTATAACTTCGAATACGGACTGATCGTAGGTAGCATTGCTGAGCAAATCTTTGAGTACGATTTCGATCTAGATGTCCCAGAATGGTTGCCAGAATCTGCCGCTGAAGCTGATCGTGAGTACTACCTCACAGCGGATGGCACAACTGATGTTGTAGACGACCTCTTTATCGTCACAGGCTTTGTTGATGGTAGCGAAATTGCAATCTTGTCACCCACACAAGCAGGCGTAGGCTCAGATGTTGAAGCGGTTGAAGTGGAGCTTGCCGCCATGGATCTCGCCGGTATTGGCATGTTGAATCTACTTGACGAAGAGTTTGAAATTGGCATTGCTTACGAGGACATGTTTAGCGAAGGCGCCGTGGCTTACTTCGGCGAAATTACTCAACAAGAGGATGCTTACTCCTTTGAGTGTGATGATAACTACAGCGATTGGGTCGTCGATAACCTGTTCTGTGCAAACATAGTCAGTGTCGGTACCATGATCGGTGACGACCCTACTGGTGTGGATAGTCATCCTTTACCTGCCACTACTCTTGATGAGCTAATTAACTTACCTGCTGATGTCTTAATTGGCTCCGCTGTCGGTGGGTTAACTATTGGCTTTGGTTATGGCGAGTTTGGTCCTTTCCGAGTGAAGGCTTACATGGTCGCTGAGACCGCTAGCGCTGACGCAACGGAGATCAGCGCTGTGTTTACTAAGTACTACGACGACGGCACTGGTGAAAGTGAAATGCTAGACGGTACTGCTGACGTGATCTTGGATCTAGTTGGCACCGTACCGGTATTAGAGTTCACCATACCTGAAGACATTGTAGAGCTTGTCGATAACGACTATGACGAAACTATGGTCTTCGTCTTTGTTGATGTCGAGAACGAGAGTGTCTTTGGTGACGTCGTCCGCCACGGTTATAAAACTGAGGCTGGTGCCGGTGACCACGCCTTGTTCTTTAACGACTTAGCGGCGCAGGAAATTCTGGATACATTTGTTCCTGAGTTACCTGATCCAATAACGCCTTCACCAGAACCTAGCCCGATGCCCACTATGGAGCCATCGCCCGAGCCTGAGCCTCAAAACCCAGACCTCGATGATGACGGCGTATTTAACGAAGACGACAACTGTGTGTTAGTCCCGAACCTTGATCAAGTTGATACCGACCTAGATGGTTTGGGCGATGCTTGTGACGACGACGGAACCCTAAGTGATGTGACTGGCTTGTACCGCATTGACATCACTCGCACCGACACTAGCACAGAGTTTGATGAAGACTCCGGTCAGTGTGTTGCCTTGCCTTTAGAAGAAAGCATATTGGTAGAGATTGAACAGTTGGGTAACCAGCTCATCATCGACACCAGTGATGGCTACTTGTATGGCTTATTAGATGGTGACGACACCTTCATACTCTTATCGGATGGCGACTTTACCTCTTCTGGCGGAGCCTTCCAGCCTGATCTCGGCACCTTCAGCATTACCATAGAGGAGACGAGTGAAAGCGAAGACGGAAGCGTCGTCTGTAGCAGTTCTAATACTCTTTCTGCTGAAACTACGAATGACGATGTACTTGAAGAGACTGTCTTTGATGCTGGTGTCAGCTGGTTCGAGTCCTACAGTCATAACGGCATGTATAGCTTTGAGTACGGCGAGCTTGTCGGTAGTAACGTTGAGCAAATCTTCGTTTGGGACGACAATCTAGACCTGCCTACTTGGGTCGTTCCAGTAGAAATCGATACCGACTACTACCTGACGCCAAATGGCATTGAAGAGATTGATGACCTGTTTGTCGTTACCGGCTTCCTAGATGCTGGTAATACTGCCTTCTTATCACCCACTGTCGGGGGGGTGGAAAACAGTGCAGAGTTAATTCAAGTTGAACTCGAATCTATAGATTTGGCGAATGTGCGATTACTCGAAACGCTTGATGACGAGTTCTACCTTGGGATTGATGAGGATGAGTTGTTTAGTGAGGGGGCTATCGGGTACGTCGCCA
>NVXL01000104.1 GCA_002746115.1 Alteromonadaceae bacterium | reverse complement strand
TTCAATCGCTTTGCCTACATTTCTGCGTAACCGCTTGCTCAGCTTGTTAATATCAGTGCGCTGCTTTTTGGAAAACTGCTGGGACATCGATATACCTGTGTGATCGACCGGACAAAAAAGCGGATTTTAACCGAAAAACCACCACGCCACAGGATTAACGCGACAGACCATGAAAAAACCCGTCATCATCTTCATACCTGGCTTTAAGGGTAGCTTTCTTCGGCAGCGCAATAACAACCGCTTAGTATGGCCATCACCCTGGCAGATCTATTTCGGCAATCAATCTCTGCAGCTGCCAATCAGCCCAAATGACGAAACCTTTCGTGAACTCTATTCGAGTAGAGTATTGGATAAAATCACCCTCGTACCGGGTATCTTTGAGATCAAATTCTACGGTCTATGGCTAAAAACACTCAGACGAAACTTCGGTAAAACCCATGAGATCATCGGGCTTGATTACGATTGGCGACAAGATAGCTTCGAGGCGATCCAAAAGCTTGATCAACTTATCGAACGACTCAACCGAGATGAACAAAGGACCATTTCACTCATTGCCCACAGTATGGGTGGGTTAATCGCCAGTTATTATCTGCGATATGGAAACCAGGACTTTGAGCTAGCGCAGGAAAATTGGAGCGGTGCGGCGAAAGTCGACCAGATGATCTTTGCTGGGGTACCGTTTCGAGGTACCGCCTCAATGTTTAGAAGCATTCAAATTGGTATGCGGACCGAACAAAACCGAAAACTGCTGGCGACCGGGTCGCTCCATGTGGTGCCAAACTTGATGCTGACGTTGGCGTCGGCAGGGAGGTCGGTGCTTAAGTTCCGCACGGTGCCTGTCAATACGCTGTTGCTGCGCTCAACATCGAGGATGACGGTACCGTTGTTATTTTCTTCTAAGATTTGGTTCTGACGATCAATAGCAGCGACAACGTCGGCGTTGTTATTGTTGTTGTCTTCTACTTCAAAGCAGGCGCTTAAAGGGAGGGTTAATAAAATAGGGGCGGCGAGTTTTAAAAACGATTTCATTCCATTTTCCTTATCGTAAAGATATTCAGTTCACTGAATATTAATCAGCCAGAGTCTTCCGGCGGTACACTTAATGTTTGAGGGCGGGGATGCTAACACGGAATCGCCAGGAAGCGGGAATGCTTTTTTTGATTAGATGTTGGTGGTTTAGTGTTAAAGGAAACCAACATCAGGGCAAAAAAACAATGAACCTGTTTACTTCTAAGACCCTATTCTGGGGTTTTATCTTGCACCTCAGAAAAAGCTGAACCATACTTTTTCGAATGCACTATCAGAATAATCACGCGTGAGGTTTTGGCTATGTTTGCAGGTAAACTCAACCGGAAGGAGAGCAATCGCTCTACTAGCGAATCACAAGGCTCAAACCGCGCGACGGCGTCGGCCGAGGCGGTGGCTCAGAGCCCAGATACTATGCCAGATACTATGCCTCATGCGGCGGTGGTCAATGCCGTGGCGGGCAGTCCGCAGGTGAAGCAGTTTATGGCTTATCAACGCATGGCCGATACTCGTCAGGGCGGCTCGCAAAGCGGTCCCTCTGGTGCTTTGAGTGCGCCAAGTGGCTTGCCTGGCGGTTTGCAATCCGGGATGGAACAGCTCTCGGGTTACGCCTTAAATGATGTCAAAGTCCATTACAATTCTAGCTACCCCGCACAGTTAAAAGCCCATGCTTATGCCCAAGGCAGCGCTATTCATATAGCGCCGGGGCAGGAGCGGCATTTACCGCACGAGGCATGGCACGTTGTGCAGCAGAAGCAAGGGCGTGTTCAGGCGGATAGACAAATGAAGGGCGATGCCGGTGTAAATACTGTCGGTGTGAATACGGATGTTAGTTTAGAGCGTGAGGCCGATGTGATGGGCGCGCGAGCTTTGGCTCAGGCAGAATCAAGTGGCGCAGAGCTCAGCACTAGTCTTACCAGCCCAAGCCTTAAAGCAAGGGCTATGCCGAATGCGGCAGCGCCGGTTCAGGGCTTTTTCAAGCTAGATGCTAATGATATCGAACAAGAGGCTTTGGTCACCTCTAGTAAAGCGAGCTTTCCTGTACAGCAGCGCGGTGCGGCCGGGGCGACGGCCAAGGCGATTAAAGCGGCGATTATTGCCAATGACATGATCGGAAAAAATAACTTGTTAGATACCCTAAAAACGCAAGTTGACGGCACTTTGTGGACAAAAATCGATGCGCTAAGGAATAATCATCCCGCCTTGCGTGAATTATTATTCCGCCAAGTACGCGCACATGAGTTTTATGAAAGCCCGGTTAAAAAGTCGGATAAAGGCAAGTTGCGCTTGGCTTCAAAATTGACCATACCATCGTTGAAAATTTCCGATAATGGCAAGCTTGCAGTTGAGGATGTCGGCAGTAGTGATGAGGCAAAAACATTCTTTGCCTTATCCACAGAGGTGAAAAAGTTTAATAAACAGTTGGGCAGTAAATCGAAATTTGAACTCGTGCCGATGCCGTCGCAAAAGCTGACGGTGCCCAACTGGGATAATACAGGCAGCAATGTACTGGTGCAGGTATATGCTAAAAAGCGCGGCACCAAAGTGACCGTAAAAGAGGAGGCTGAGAGCTCAACTCAAGGGCTGACGGCACTTGAGGAGACGCTAATTAATAAGTTAGTGACGCCAGAGCAGTGTATCGAGATGGCGGAAGATGTCACGGGGTCGGGCTTGGAAAAGAACCCGGTTATTGGTAAGAGCTCTGGCGACCTCCCCAATGATAAAATTATGGCTGACATGGGGACATCATTTGTTAAGTACTTGATGGTCTACTTTAATTCACGTCAGGGCGGTTTGCTAGAAAAGGCGTCTGTTGAAGCCGCGAAGGTGGCCGCTAAGAAAATGTATAACGATCAGGCTGGGGCCCAAGGGCTGCTTACGGGTAATAAGGTCTATTCGAAATTTCAGTTTTACGTGTCTGGGCACAGCGCCCAAAAGAATGCTAAAAAGCTCTACGATTCACTTATTTTAAGTCCGCTCACAACGGCGGAAACCGACAAAAAACGCACCAATGTTGAAGAGGACGGTAGTACCGGCAATTGGTTCGTGTCCTGTGGCTTTCTCACTCCAGTCGTTGCGGCTAATGATACTGGAGCTATTCAAGTGCTCCTTACCCGCGGCCTCAATATTGAAGCCTTGCGTGCAGGGTCGGAATATCGAGTAGGTAAAAAACATGGCTGGGTGCGCACGACAATCACTATGATGCAGGCTAAGGCGGAACGCGGCCAAGAGAAATATATGCCGGGTGGCATTATTCGACGTAACGATGTACTGCGTACGCTTCGAGATGAGTTTGAGGTGATGAAGGTGAGGCCTGAATTCCGCCTGATTGCTAAGGAGCTGGGCATTAATGAATATGCCACGCCAACGGTTGGTCAAGCGTATGCGAGTTATCGTTCGGGCCTTTCTGATGGGGCTCCATACCATTGGACCGGTGTCGTTGCGAATGACGGCAAAGACACGATTGCACTAGAAAACTACCAGCGTGGCTCCGGTAAAGATAATGACTTGCGCGCCTTTTTTGCTATGTACGGACCTATGCGTGCTTTTGAGGAAGAATACGACGAATTAACTTGGCGAGAAGGTACGTGGTTTGGTCAGCACGACGAGGACTACCACGGTATAGCGACGGTGCATAAACCCAGCTAAGCTTGTGTTATATTGCGCTGCTTGTATCTGGCGATTTACGAGTAAACGTGACTAATATGAAATATTTTAAATACTGGACAGAAGGAACCTTCAAAATATCGATAGGGGATACGCTTGAAGAGATAAAAATAGTCACAGGCTCTAATGTGTCTAAACAAGAGGCAGTAAAAGAGGCCTCCGCTCGGGCGGAAAAAATCGAGCAGCGAATAAAGCGTTACCCGATATTGGGCGGTGATTTTCGGGTTTACGAGACGAGTAAGGGCATTAGAGTTATTGGTAAAAAATATCTTGATCCTAGGGATAAAAAATACGCCTCGTTAATGTCTAAGCTCAATGTTGATTGGCTGTATCTGTTGTTGTCTAAAAAGCAAAATTGTTATCGCGCACGGCTGACGCCAAAGCCGTATAGGATGAACGCTAGTCTTGAAATTGATAACATGAAGATTAAAACGATAAAAATTAAAAACCCGCTTGATTGTGAAAAACAATCGTATATCGATTGGTCAAAAAACTATGCGCGCGCAGTGGAGGGGTTTTCTGTGGTGCGACTGTTAAAATCGATAGGGCAAGATTTTGGATCTGATCGGGTGATTAAACACCACGATGAGAGTTGCAATGCCTACAAAAATAATACGCTGGCTTAGCGCTTGAATGTAAGAATGTAGCCTTTGAATTCTGTGTCGAGGTAGTCTGTGTGCTCGGGTTTTTGCTGGGAGACGGTAAAACCGAATTCTTTCATGCGTATGCTGAGTTTGTTTTTTCGTCCGCGCCCGGGATCCACAATAATTACTTCACATGTTGGCTTTGCGTGGTGTGCGATAAAGTTGGCGAGCAGGTCAATGTGGTTGTCTTCGTATAATAAATCACTGCCAATGATGAGGTCAAAAAGACCGAGTTCGTCATCGTTTTTCGCCCAGGACACCCGCTCGAAGGGGATGTCTTTACTGTCATTTAGCTGGGCATTACGCTGTAAAAATGTTTCAGCTTCGGGGTGATAGTCAGTGGCTGTGATGTCGGCGCCTTGCTTGTTTAGCAGTAAACTGGAGAGCGCCATGCCGCAGCCGACTTCTAATATGCGCTTTGAGTCGGTTTGATAATCAAAANGGTAATTAGCAAGGACTAAACCTGAGGGCCAAATAACCCCAAAAATCGGCCACGATGCGGAGCAGATACCGAGTCTTTCAGCTAGGCCTGAGGGGTCATGAAATTCTTGTTTGTTGCGTAAAGTACAGAGGTGAATATCTGTTTTGCCAAACTCGATGGTTTGGTAGCATAAGCGTAGGTTTGTCATTAGGCCGCCTCAAAAAGTTGAGCGCTAAGCCAAGTATCACCGATAAATGACGAAACGAAAATGTGCTACCAGAATATAGCAATCGGCTAGAAAGACAACTGGTTACTCTATTATTAAACAAAGTTATTAAAAAACAAGGTTATTAAACAAAACAAAGGAATAAGTGATCAAGATTGGTGATGTTTGCTTCGAGTCTTTGATAGCTGCCTTCTTTGTCTTTGTCTCTATATTTTCTCTCGACAATTTCTGGGCAACCATAGAAAAAGCATAATACTTTTTGCTCGGTATTTTCGAGAAAATACTGCATTTGGTTAGTAAATAATTTTTGTTTTCGGTAGTTGCTAATCAGTTGATTCGATAGGTAAATCTGCAGGGGGTAGGCTTTGCCGTCGACCTCTGGCCACTTGACAAATTCTAGGCCAAAGCTTGTGTGTCTGTCTTTGCCGTAGGGTTTAATGTGTTTGAGCTGGCCGTAATAAACGCGTAAGGCGTCTTTGCCATCAAAGAATTTAGTGGGTTTAAAGTATTGTCGGTATGAGAGCTGTTGATCACCAATGCTGAGTTGCTGCTGTTTTAATAATTCGTTGTCGTCTTGGTTGCTTAGAAAACACTCGGCTATATGCTCTAAATCACTTGTGCGAGTATGAGCTTTGCTGGGTTTGTTTGTTTTTGTGCTGCTCTCTTCTATGGCGGGTATGGTGCGGCTGATTTTTGGCTGATCTTCTTTAGTGGCCAGCGTTTGCTGGGGCTCGTCTTTTTTGGGGCGCTCTACAATAAATTCTAGCGGGAAGTTGGTTTCTTTATAGGCTTTTGGGGCGCCACGAGTGCCTTCGTCGGTATTTTGGAGGCTTGTGTCGGTGCTCTCTAGCTCGCATTGATGGCTGCTGTTGGCAAAGGTGCGAAAGTGAGGTGTTTGCTTTGGTCTTGGGTTGGTGGCGTTGATATCGGCTAGCTCTGCGCTGCAATTGGCTGAGCGGCAGGTAAACGTGAGTTTATCTGCGTTGGTGTCGTTGTTTTCATCAAAGTGCTGGTCACGCAGTTGATAGATGCTGATCTCTTGGCTTAACTCTCGGCAATAGGCTGTACCAATTTTCATGCAGTGCTTCTCTTTTAAGGTGAGCCTATCTTTGGGATTAGCCTATTTAAACATTCTGGGCTCTGTGTGAGTAGAAGAAAAGTGCATGTTGTGGCGATTGAGCTGCGTTAATGTGTTGACTGTTCTCTGGAGGTGTAAGCAAGGAGCTTACTAGAGGCGGAAAAGTGGCACCGTTATCATCGTCTAAGGCTGTAGTGCTTGCTGGATATTAAGCTAGTAGTGTTAGCGACTCAGTGATACTTCAAAACGCTTATAAGGTTAGATCTTCTAATACATTGTGGTTCTTTTCTTAGGTTATTTTTCTATAAGTTGGCAGTACACTTAGTACTTATGGGGTATATGTTGTCGGGAGGGGGATTTTTTGCTGGAAAAGTTCACATACCATCAATTTTCGTCTTTTAAATGGGTTTTTCACTCCCTTGAGGCGTAAAAAACCTGGGCGTATGATTTAGATACACACCTCGAATGAAGTCGTAAAAATGAAGCCTCTAATACTCGATAACGAACAGCGCGTCCTCAGCATTAACCTGCGCAGCACTCTGTGTGACGAGGCGGATGAGAGCGTTTCTGATGAATGTGTCGGCTCGCAAGTGTTGAAGGAGCGGCACTATATGATTATGCTGAGGACGATTGATGGATTGCTGTTGGCCAGTTACTACGTTGCCGAGAGTGATTTTGTGATGGTGGATGGCTTTATTTTGATTGCCGATTACTGCACGATCGCGATTAACTATGCAGAGCAGGAAATTATCCGCAAGGCTTTTGATGGTCGGATTGAGGTGCAGCCACTTGGCGCAGGCTAGTCGTCTGTGTTTGTCTCGCAGAGCAAGAGCCTGACTTTTACAGCGGCCTTAGCTTTTGCTAGAATGCCGCCTCAAAACTTTACATACATCTACAGCACTGGATTTACGCTCCGGTTCGTTCAATGGGTCAATTACTATGAGTCAAACCACGGTTTGCGCGCTCTACAAGTTTGTCGCGCTTAAAAATTACGAATCCCTTCGCCAACCCCTTCTCGATACTATGCTCGCCCACGAGGTTCGTGGCACCATCTTACTCGCCCTTGAGGGTGTTAACGGCACTATTGCAGGCACTCAAGCCGGTATCGATGTGGTGCTTGCCTGGCTGGAAAAAACTGCGGGCTTGGGCACGCTAAGCTATAAGTTGTCGTTTAATGATGAGAACCCGTTTTATCGCTCTAAAGTGAAGCTGAAAAAAGAGATTGTCACTATGGGGGTGGAGGGCATTGACCCCAGTCATGTGGTGGGGACTTATGTTAAGCCCAAAGATTGGAATGCTTTGATTTCTGACCCTGAGGTTTTGTTGGTGGATACCCGCAATGACTATGAGGTTGAAATTGGCACTTTTAAAGGCGCGCTTAATCCGGATACTCAAAGCTTTCGTCAGTTCCCGGAATATGTCAGTAATAATTTAGACAATAAAAAACATAAGCGCGTTGCGATGTTTTGTACGGGTGGGATTCGTTGCGAGAAGTCTACGGCGTATTTAAAGCAGGAAGGTTTTGAAGAGGTTTATCATCTTGAAGGCGGTATTTTAAAGTACCTTGAAGAGGTGCCTGCTGAGGAGTCTTTGTGGGAGGGGGAGTGCTTTGTTTTTGATGGCCGTGTTGCGGTTAATCACGCATTAGAAAAAGGCCAGTACGACCAGTGTTTTGCTTGCCGCTACCCGATTACTGAGGAGCAGATGCAGAGCCCGCTTTACATTAAAGGGGTGAGTTGCCCGCGTTGCCATGATAAGCACAGTGAGGAACAGCTTGGCCGTTTTAAGGAGCGTGAGCGGCAAATGCGTTTGGCGCAAGAGCGTGGGGAGGAGCATATCGGAGGTGAGGTGAAGGGCTTGATTGAGTCACGCCGTCAGCAAAAACACGAGAGACGACGCGCGGAAGCTAAGGCTCCAAAAGTGGATTAATGACGCAAGGTGGTTTTTCAGGACGCGCCTTGCTCGGTTTTGGTGCGAAAATTATTAGTATGTAAATTGTTGGTGCGCAGGTTTTTATTCGGAATCTGCGCGGCTGTTGCTCACAAGGCGTAGCTGTAAAAAATAGTTTTTTTGTGTACAAACATTAACATTTGCCTATTGATTCCGGTAGGCGACCAAAAATAAATACCTTGGATTAAGTGTGATATAAAACGCACGAGGAAATGCTATTTCCTTCGATAGCCTCAGTTTGCATCCTCTTCGCCGTAGATTTTCACATGGAAATTTTAATTCATGAATGATAAACCTCACTGCTCAGAAGTTATGGCGATTCCGCGATTTATTTGAAATATTTTTATGCACTTTCATCTTTGAGCTAAATGCCTAATTAATTCTTTGAAGCCCATGTTATCTAAGTCAGTATGTCGTTTGGTCGTGAATTGGCTGAGAATTAATAATAATGTTTGTATGCGCACATAAAGCATCTCGAAATCACCACTAGGTAGTGGGTGAATGCTTGTATAAGTAATTAAATGGTTCAAGCTCCCAGTATCTCCCTCGTTAAATGCCTAGTTTTTGTGGGGATTTTATTTTGCGTCAACCTGTTGTTCATTATTGGATAGCGCCAATCGGGAAAGTAGGGAGTTATAACTAATGTTAGCTCAAGCCGTGTTATATTAAATCTTGTTGTGGTTGTTTTTTGATCCGGTAAAATAAAAAAATATGCGTATTCCTGTTTGAATTATAGGGGGATGTTGGGCGTATAGTCCTTTGGTATGTAGTTCTTTTGGTGCGTAGTTTTTCTGGTGTTTAGCTCTTTTGAGGGGTGGTTCGTTTAAAAATTGGGTGCTTTATTTGTTTTAATAAAATAATTGATACTTTTATGATATTCGTGTGATGCTTTTGTGAGGCTTTGTAGGTATCATGCTCGAAAAAATTTGGGCGACAACAGTTGCGCCTGTAAATTCTGTTAAAGGTGCTGATTTCGCCATGAGTTTCACAAATAAAAAATATTTTTCTTTGCGGTCGTTCGTCACCACAGGGATTAGAACCAAGGCTATTATGGTCTTGGCCTGCGCGCTTCCTTTTGGTGTGCAAGCGTCCAAAAAGCATGATAATGCCTCGTACCAACTAACTCCCGTTACTTACAAACAGCCATTGGCCAAGCTTGGAAAACGATTGTTTTTTGATAACCGCTTGTCCGGCGATGTCTCATTTAGCTGCGCGTCGTGTCACATACCCAGCAAAGGGTTTAGCGACGGCTTGTCGCTTTCTGATGCTTATGGCCCCTTAGAGGGATTTAGAAATACACCCACTTTAATTAACGTAGCGTCAAAATCTATTTGGTTTCACGATGGGCGCATGGGAACCAACCTTAATGACGTAGTGCGTGATCAGCTTACTGACGCGATATGGATGAATATGGATATGCGTATTATGCAGGAGCGTAGCAAGCAAGACCCTGTGTATGTTGAAATGTTCAAACAGACATTGGGGCAGGAGCCTACCAATGGCGGTATTCGTAAAGCCTTGGCGGAATATTTAAAATCCTTACAATCGAAAAATGTTGCCTTTGATCAGGGCGAGTTGAGCGCGCAAGCAAAATCTGGGTGGCAGCTGTTTAAAGGCGAGGGCAATTGCACCTCCTGCCACAGTGGGTCGTTATTTACCGATGAAAAAGCGTATAACATTGGCGTAGCCGAAGCGCCGGAAATATACAACGAACCGGCTAGGAGCGCAGCATTTATTGCGTTCAATATGTTTATGGGCAATGAGAATTATATGAATTTGCGAGCTGATCCAGGTGCATCGGTACAGCATCATAGATACAACGCGGATGATTTCTCTTCTTTTATTACGCCTACATTACGCGAGCTGAAATACACTGCCCCTTATATGCACAACGGCTCCGCCGAAAGCCTAAAAGATGCGGTAAACCTGCATTTTTCTGGTAAGCGTATTTCGAGTCTAAAAAATGTTTCCCTGAGTGAAGAGCAAGTTAATAATCTTGTGGTTTTTTTGGAGGCACTCTCTGGTGACCCTCTCACCGGGAATGATGTCGTTTGGCCTGAAGATAAACCTATTCGTCGAAGTTATCCAGTTATACCGGATTGGCAGAACGTTTCGAATTAATCGACCTTTATGGGGCGATGTGCTCCTTGGGTAGCATCGCCAATCGCAGGAAAACATTCCATGAAAACAATACTTTCCATGAAAACATTACTTTCCATGAAAAAAAGACTCACAATGAACTGTCATTATTTAAAAATAAATACTGCCTTAAAAGCTGTTGCTATTATGGTTGCGGGCTTAAGTTTTTCTCCTTCTGTCATGGCTGACGCGGATATCGATCCGCCTTTGGCTGCTCTAGGTCCGGTGCCGATACCGCCAGATAACGAAATGACGCCAGAGAAAATTGAGCTTGGTAAATTACTTTACTGGGATGGGCGACTTGGTGGCGACGGGAGCATGCCTTGTGCTGCATGTCATGCGCCAGAGCTTGGTTGGGGTTACCCCTCATCCATAAGCCGTGGTTACCCTGGAACGGTGCATTGGCGTAACAGCCAAACACTTATCAACTCGGCCTATTACGGTAAACTATTCTGGGCCGGTGGTAGTAATAGCTTAGAGCACCAAGCGCGTGGTGCTGCTAAAGGGGGCGTTGCGGGTAACGGTGAAAGCAATGTTATGGAAGCGCAACTGGGACTAGTGCCTGAATATCGTGAACGTTTCGAAGAGGTGTTTGGCTCCGGTTTACCAAAGGTTGAAAATGCGTGGGAGGCTATTGCAGCATTTGAACGGACTCTGGTACAGCGTGATACGCCATTCGATTTAGCCCAAACTGATGCGTCTAAATCTTTAACGGCCGAGCAGCAACGTGGTCAGGTGCTATTTGAAGGTAAAGCCAACTGCTTGGAATGCCATAACGGCGCTTTAGTCAGTGACGAACAGTATTACAACTTGGGTGTGCCAAGCAACAAACAGTGGGAAACCAGCGGCCTAGCGCAAATCACTTTTCGATTTGAACTGTATGCCAAGGGCGTAACCGAAGCGCTTTACCGTGAGACTAAGCGTGATTTAGGGTTTTATTTTCGTACCAAACAAAAACGGGATAAAGGGAAATTCAGAACGCCCAGTTTACGTTACGTAAAATACACAGCGCCTTATATGCATAACGGCACCCTAGCGACATTGGATGACGTGATTGAATTTTATAATCAAGGTGGGGGTGAAGATGCCTTTGATACTAAAACGTCAATATTAAAACCATTGAACTTAACTGAATCTGAAAAGCGGGATCTAAAAGCCTTTGTTCTCAGTTTTTCTGGGGATGAAATCCTTATGCAGAAGCCAGAATTACCACCAAGTCGTGCATTGAATTATTTCGAGGTGGCAAATAGCCACATAGATAAAAAGTCGAACAAAAATTAAGTCGGATGTTTATTGAGCACTAGTAAGTATTAAGCCGGATAAGCATTAAGTTCGATAACCGTCGAGCCCAATAAAAAATAAACAGGAGCGTCGCCTTCATGAGCGCACAATTAAAGAATTCTAATTTAGAAGACAGTATTATACACACGTCTGCTGATCAACCTGAGCCGTCTCGGGCGGACTTGGCATTAAACCGTTGCCACCTGAGCCGCAGAGAGTTTTTATGGGCAGGAGCGCTTTCTGTGACGGCAACAGCCATTTCATTGTCCTTCGGTCGGGCGTTTGCAGGTTCTACAGGGGAGCAAACTATTCAGGCGGAAATCGCTGAATACCCACGGCTTGCCGTATGTAAATTGAGTGAGCTTAAAAATGATGAGCCACTTTATTTTAATTACCCTGATAATGAACAAAACTCAAACTGCATGCTGGTAAAACTCGGCACGCCTGCAGGGGGCGGTATGGGAGCTGAGCGCGATATTGTTGCCTATAGCGCACTATGCACGCATCAGGGAATGCCACTTGTTGGCGCTTATCGCGCAAAAGAAAAAGCGTTGGGAGCCTGTCCCGCACATTTATCGACTTATGACTTGACCCGCCACGGCATTATTATCAGTGGCCAGGCTTATCAAAACCTGCCGCAGGTATTATTGGAGCAAGAGGGCGACACGGTTTACGCTGTTGGCTTATTGGGACTACTTTTCGGGCGTAATAATAATTTTAATCACGCTAAACCTTATTCCGGCACAGGAGTATAACATGCCTAAATCTACCACTCCCGTTAAAGCCGATCATGCCCTCCCTATGTATGTGCCTGGTCAGGAAACACCCCTCCCACCGGTAGCATCTGAGGTGCTCACCACTGCTTGTGATTATTGCGTGGTTGCTTGTGGCTACAAAGTTTATCGCTGGCCTGTAGGTATTCAGGGTGGCCCAAAGGCGCATCAAAATGCCTTTGGTGTTGATTTCCCCACGCATGCACTGCAGGCTTGGGTCGCGCCCACACAGCACAATGTTGTTTCCCATGATGGTCGCCCGCATCATATTGTTATTATTCCCGATAAAGATTCTGAGGTCGTGAATAAGCAGGGGGATTCTTCGTTGCGTGGCGGTACTATTGCGCAAAAAGTATATAACCCTGATCGACCGACTAAAGATAGATTACAGCATCCGCTTATGCGTATTGATGGTCGTTTGCAAGAGGTGTCTTGGGATCTCGCTTTGGATGTTGCAGCAGAAGTCAATAAATACGCCATTAAGACCTTTGGTGCCAATGCGTATTCGATGAAGACCTATTCCTATCAATTTATTGAAAATACCTACGCCATTACCAAATATGCCTTGCGTCATATTGATACGGCTGCGTTTACTTATCATGATACCCCGTCGAATGTCACGTCGACGCCGGGTTTGCGCGATGCGGGCTACGATAACTTTAGTGCCTGTTACGATGATTGGAATTTAGCCGATACCTTATTGGTTGCCGGTACCGATCCTTACGAAACCAAAACCATTATTTATACCCAGTACATGATGCCTGCGATGGCTCGCGGGCAAAAAGTTATCATGCTAAACCCTCGCGAAACCGCAGGTGTTGCACATGTTAAAAAAATGGGCGGCTTGCATTTAGATATTTTCCCCGGCACCGACTTGGTGGTACTTAATGCTATTGCCAGCGTTATTGTAAAAGAAGGCTGGCAGGATGATGAATGGATTAAAGAATGGGTCGCGAATAAATGGGAATCTAGTTCCGGTTTTGGCCAAGGGACGCGCAATACACCTTGGCAATGGCGTAGTACTTGGGGCGTGTTTCAAACTGATGGTTTTGAAGATTGGAAAAAATGGTTATTATCGCGCCCTGAACATACGCCGGAACGTGCTGCAGAAATTGCAGGTATTGATGTTCAAAAAATCTATACCGCTGCCGAATGGATGGCAAAACCTAACGCTGAGGGTGTGCGCCCGAAAACATCTTTAGGTTTTGAAAAAGGGTTCTACTGGTCGAATAATACCGGTAACAGTAACGCTATTAGTGCACTGGGTATTATTGTTGGCGCCGGTGGGCGTCCAGGTCAGGTGCTTAGTCGCTTTGGTGGTCATCAGCGCGGTGGTCAAGAAGGCGGTGAATATAGCCGCAATAAATCACCAGAAAAAGTACCAGGCCGTCGTCGCCGAGCATTGGATACAGATCGCTGGCTCACCGGTGGACACACCCGCTTGGCGCACGTGATTGGTACTTCTTGGGTGCAGGCAATGACAGGGGCTTCGGGATTGGCGGATGCCTTTGATCGTCTAGTGACCCATAAYCCGCAYCARGTCAGCTCATTTGATAAAGAYGAAATTATYTCGACGCTGAAAAAACGYATGGATTCCGGCGGTACCGTCGTATTAAACCAAGAYATTTATTTGGTGGCGCCTATTGGTGCAAAATACGCGGATATTATTTTYCCCGCRGCKACTTGGGGGGAAGAGGATTTCATGCGCGCWAATGGYGAGCGCAGGTTGCGACTTTATCAGCAGTTTTACGATGCTCCAGGTGAAGCTAAACCCGATTGGTGGATTATCGCGGAGCTTGGCAAGCGCATGGGCTTCGATGGCTTTGATTGGGAAAACAGTAATGAAGTTGCGGAAGAAGCCTCGCGTTTTTCACGCAACAGCCGCAAAGCTTTCCACATGGTTAAAGTGTTTGCGCACCAACAAGGCAAAACACTGCACGAGCAAATGCGAAGTCTGGGTACCACAGGTATACAGGGGCCGACGCTTATAAATGAAGAGGGTGAGCTGGAAGGCACCAAGCGCCTGCACGATGTAGCACGTGTACTCCCAGAAAAAGGTGCGGCAAAAGCGAACGTATTAAATAAAAAATTAACCCACTTTAACAGCCAGTCAGGAAAGCTGAATTTACAAAAGGCGCCGTGGGAATTGTTTTCGGACTTTTGGGAGTGGATGAAACCACAGGAAGACGAACTGTGGCACACCAATGGGCGAATTAATGAAATATGGCAAACCAATAACGATGGTGAGCGTAACCCGTATATCTGGCAGCGCTGGCCTGAGAGTTTTGTTGAGCTTCACCCTGATGACGCTAAAGCTCGCGGGATCGAATCCGGCGATAAAGTTTTATTATATTCTGATCGGGTGCCGGTTCAAAAAGAGACAATATTAGGTGTGCGGGATGATGATTATCGTTTTTCATCATTGCTGGAGCGCGGGCTGATCGACGTTACTAGTGGTTCTTTAACCTGTGTTGCGATAGTGACCACGCACATTAAACGTGGCGTTATGTATACCAACTGCTTGGATAAAATTCAGCCAAGTAACGTATTGCAGGCTAGGGTTGTGGATTGGATTAGTGGTAATTACAACTACAAAATGGGTGTTGCTCGCATTAAAAAAGTGGGTGAGAGCAAATACAAACACGACTTTAGCGGAATGAGTTTCGCGCCGCGTAATATTACAGTACCGGGTTAATCGTCAGAGTGATTCGTGTATTTAATAAATAATCAGGAATAGTTTATGTTTTATTCTAACAAAAATAGTTTGATCAGGAAGGTGTTCGGAATGCGTCATTTATCTTATATCGCCACGGCTACAGTATTGATGTATGCGTCTTTTTGTGGTGCTGCGCAGACAAAGCATGTGGGCGAAGATTTGTTCATCAAAAATGCCTGCGCTAGTTGTCATGGATCCGATGGTAAAATGCCTATTTTCTCCTATTATCCGAGTTTGGCAGGGCAGAGTAAGGATTACCTTAACGAGCAGTTACAGGATATTGTCAGTGGGAAACGAAGCAGTCACTATTCAGAGCAAATGCGTTTAGTTGTAGATGATTTGAAATTGAGTAAAGCCGATGCCAATTCCATCGCTGACTGGCTGTCATTGCAATCGACTCCAGCCAAAGCGAAGCATTCTGCTAAATCATCCACTGGAGCAAAAAAGGCTATTGCCAGCGCCAACGGCAAGCGCTTGTATAAAGAACGAGGCTGTGCTGGCTGCCACGGCAGCACGGGAAATAACCCAATTTTGCCTAATGCGCCTAAATTGGCCGCTAATAATTCTGATTATTTGCTTAATCAGTTGCAGGGCTTTCAAACTGGCGAACGCTCCGGGACAATAATGTCAGCAATTTTGACGGGCATACCAAAATCAGAGCTTGAAGATATCGCTACTTGGTTAGGGAAATAATACTAACACCTGAAACAGGTAGAACCGCGAAGGGGCTTTTAAGCCCCTAAACGTTTGAGTAAAAGAAATATATTCATGAATAAAGAACTAGACCTTAAGTCGTTTGAAAATCGATGGTTTGACAACGAAGCGCTTAAAAATGCACAGGCGGAAAATAAGCGGAAGGGGCAGGAGTCCTCGACACTCAAGGCGCGTATTGCAT
>NVXL01000103.1 GCA_002746115.1 Alteromonadaceae bacterium | reverse complement strand
TTTTCCATTTTTCATTACTCTTTTATAATTTTGATTACCTCTGGTGGAGATCAACGTTACAAGCGAATTTTCACTAGACCTGAACTATACTTTCATTGCGACCGCAATTTCCCTTCAATTTTAGGATCGCTATTTTTTTAGTTTACGCACCTTCAACTCGTACCATTCATTCTCTTCATCCCAAGGAAAAAAGGCATTTTCGACATTTTTTAGTCTATTGGTTAGCTCAGGGAAGTTACGCACCAAAACATGGTGGTAATTACTAGCATCAATCCAATCTAATCCCTCTTGGGTATAGACTTCGGCAGTATAATCTTCAGTGAAAAAACGATCTGCTAATAAGCGACGCGATGCCATCGCAATAAATATCTGGAATGATGTTTCACCGAATCCATACCCGGGCGCACGATACCCTTCTGCAAATGATCCAACCATCACATCTAACGATTCAACGTCATTATTATAAACATCTCTTATTCTTTCCGCGAGGGCTGTATCTGGAGTGATATCCGTAAAATCTTTTATCGGTTCTAATCCTATTTGACGCCTAAACTCGTTATAGCGTGGAATGCCTCTTTCACGATCTCGAATGATATCTACCGCAGCCAAGTCAACCACTTGACCTTGAACCTCAATCGGGAAATTCGTTAGAAAATCCGGGAAATTATTTAGTTCAAGTAAGCCGGGCTTTGTACGACCAAAGGAATATATCATGTTCACCATACCAAATTCGTCGATTACTTTACCTGCCCCCCCAAATGAATGTTCGTTAAGTTTAGATCCTGCAACAACACTGTCGGATTGATAGTCTCTAATGGGGAATTCATCTCGCAACAATGGATGCATGCGGTAAACTGCAGTGAATTCTTCTGTTAAGCTAAAGGGAACATCATTTAAATCCGTTTTCCCACCCATTATCCCATCAGTCGCGGCTTCACCTAAGCGTGGAATCCAGCTGGGCAAAACCCCTCTCCAATTTGCAAACATGGCCTGCCTAAGAATGTTATTATTTAGAATGGCAGGGGTCCAATCGACTGTATGTATTTTCGCAATCTGAGCGGCATTTATAAGTCTAGCCGTTTGAAATAAACGTTCGTCAGACCAATCTGGATAAGCGTCATCCAACATATCGCATATTTTATTATGTTCTAATACAAATATCGTATGCATCAATTCAAGACCCACCCACCAGTTCTTACTAAAACCGGTATTGGGGATATCTTTACCTTGATCGAGAGGAAGGCGACCATTTATAATCGTCATTTTCCCATCAGAAAAGCTACGTAGCTTATCCTGTGTTTGTTGGTCACTCCCGTATAATTGAGATGCATCCCACCATGCCGTATTTTCATTGATAAAGCTTGCGGGTCTGCCATCGCCGTCTGTTCTGGTCGGATCAGCCGGTGTTCGGCCGATATTCATATGGCCATCTCCACTGTCATGCACATCACCAGGAGAAACTTCTACTTTTAGTGGATCTGAATGATCGCGCTCACCATGTTCAAACCAGTCATGAATCATAAACTGAATCCATGCTGCAGCTGTGTAGTTCAAAAATGGAACTTCCTTAATGCCATCGTTCCTAGTTAGCAATTCTTTACTTATATCCCGAGGATTGGGAGTCATCAACTTTCCAGTATCTTGCCAACTGTAATCGGGTTGGATATTCCGCCCCATTCTTACTCCAGCCATACCCATCGCAGGCTTATACAAATCATTACATCGTCCATCCGCAGTCCGATAGTATTTTGCATCAACCGGGCAGGTTACTTCTGGCCACTCCCCTTCGTTATATGTACTAAACAAGTTATTTTCAAGTAACTGACAACGAGTAGTTACTAGTGACAATAATCCAATAAGTGGGCCAAAGACCCACCACTTTGCATATATACCCATATCACCCTCATTTTTTTATTTTTTACTAAATACAAATTTTAGTAATATATGATCAGAGAGGAAAATATAACAAAGGGAACCCGAACCGTCGCGGGAAAACAGGACATGTTTTAGCTTATTTATGGGTCAACAAAACCAAAGTTCATTGTGGCTTAATAACAAAATTTCAACGAGGAATAATGACACGCTTATTCGTTATATTTAGATCATACGAATTATTTAGTGACAAGTACGCAATATATTTCCGCAATAGGCGATGAAATTAATCTTCATATTCCTTACGGTATTGAGTTGGACTGCAGCCAGTCCATTCTCTAAATGCTTTACTAAAGTGTGAAGGGTCCTGGTAGCATAAAAGACCAGATATTTCAGTAATTGACTTCTTCGTATCCCTTAAGTACGCAATAGCTTTTCTTCGTTTATGAAGCATGAGTAGATCGTGGTAAGTGGTATTAAACGAGTTTATTTTTCGCCTTAATGTACGATCGCTCATTGAGAGTTTCCCTGCCATTTCAGTAATGCTGGGAAGGTGTTCTTGTTCCTGCTCCAATATTGATAATATTGTCTTTGGTAGCATATCTTTGTTGGGTTCTGGGGTTTCATCCTCTAATTGACGTAAGAAATGTGTACTTGCAGTTGAGTTACTTAGAATGATGGGATCATAAAACCGATCAATGGGAACAAAATACTCGCAATAGGCACTATCGAATTCGATATTGTTCCCGAATAATTCATGGTACATCGAAGAATTTTCTGGTTCTCTGAAGCTGAAATTTATTTTATGTATATTATGGCTTTCCTTTGATTGCAGAACACCTATATTATAAAAACTTGAAAATATAGCTTCTATAAGAAAGGCCAAGTCTTCCCCCAACGGCAACACTTCCGTAAACCGAAGTCCAAAATAATCATCTTCTTGAATATATTCAATCGTAAAAATAGGAAAGCGGTGCTCAAAGACTTTTTCGATTGTCTGGAAACACTCGCCCACATTAGGCTGTGTGACTGCTGATAGCCCTGCTAATCCGTGGGAAGCCGGACCCAAACGACCACCAAATACAAGCCCTGATATTGATCCGTTGCAGAGTTTGCGTGCGTAACTTAAAGCCATGCTGAATTGCGAAATGGTGATGCAAGCTGCTGGGTCATCCATTTGCCTCTGAGTAATATTCAGATTATTGCACAAATCATCCGTATCTACGTTCAATTCTTTTAGAAAAGCAATGACCTCGACAAAGTAGCTAATAGCTAAAACTGGCTGTGTATGTTTTTTCATAATAAACGACTATTTTTTATAATTATTGTTAGTACATAAATTAAATTTTATCGCTATGCCTTCCCGGAACTTTTTCATGATGCTCAGACATTATGTGCAATTTAAGTTCGCTTGTGCCAATTCACACGAAAAGCATCACGTATACCCCTTCTTACATATTTGAATCACTAACTATTGAGATTTTCATCGATTGATTGTATTGGAGTAGAGAATACATACTATCATACAATTATATACCCAATTTATACCGTTCTATTCGGCCATTTTTTCCCACTTTATTTGCCGATTATTACCAGATCCCACCTTGGAATGTCTCAAATACCCATAGAATCCTATGGATCTCGATGGCCACCATTTATAGGCGAGTTGATTTAGTTTATCGATTTCTCGCTGTGTCAATGAAATTCCTTCACTACTATATATTGTAGAAGTGTGCGAACCACTAGATAACTTGTCTCTTCGATACATCATGCGGCATGACTACTTTGTTACGGCCTGATTTTTTAGCCATATAGAGGTACTCGTCAGCCTGCCTAGTTAACTTATCAAATTCAGTCTTGTCTTTGGGGATGCAGCTAGCGACACCGAGGCTGGCGGTGATAGTTGAATTACACTCGCCCCCTATATTTTCTAGTGCGCTAATTTTTTCTCGTATTCGTTCTGCAATTTTATATGCAGCACTCGGTGAGGTGTTAGGGAGTATTACTGCAAACTCTTCGCCACCATACCGTACAGCTTGATCGCTAGGCCGGGTAATACTATCACGTAAAGCCTGACCAACAGCTTGCAAAGCTGCGTCACCAGCTTGATGACCATATTGATCATTAAACATTTTGAAGTAATCCACATCAAGCATGATCAAAGAAATCCAAGACTTCTCGCGGCAGGCCCTGGAATATTCATCAGGCAACATTTGGTCGAAGTAGTGGCGGTTTTTTACTTGGGTTAGCGAATCTGTTATCGTTGCTATCTTTAGCAGGCTATTAACTCTTTCTAACTCTAACGTTCGCTCACGTACTTTCTTCTCCATGTCCTCGTTCGCTTTAGTTTTAATTTCGATTATTTTATGTTGAGTAACTATGTGATCACGTTTTTCATGGTTAATGCGTTCAGCGAGACCTAGTGCCAATAGTAAAACCTCCAGTACCGCGCCTATCTCTATGGCAAATTCAGTAAAGGTATTCACTGGTAGTAGTCCAAACTTTTGGCCTATGAATACTCCAAATCCAAACAGCAAGGTTATCCAGGCGATATTAAATATTAGTATTTCTTTACTGTGAGACCTAAACCACTCACGCGTTGTTAGAATAGTCGCTACAATGACGACAAGTAACGCCAAGCTGGTATTGTATTTTATCGCAAAAGAATAAGGTAGAAACATGGCGAAGATGAAGCCCATAAGTATTAAGCAGTAGGTTGTCTTAATAGCCATATTGAGATCTGGCATAACCTCTTTTGTTCGCATAAAAGAAGTCCCAAATATAATGCCAAACAGTAAGGTTAGTGGAATACTTAATACCACAATGCTTTGGTGAAGCCCTGGACTATTAGGCCAAAAATACTGATATAGCCAACCTTGAATGCTGGCTAACAAGGTAGTAAAGGAAAATAGATATAGAATGTAATATAGATAAGTAATCTCACGAGTCATCAAATAGATAACACCGTTGTATATCAGCATGCTCACTAGTACTGCGTAAAATGCTGCGGTAAATGCGCTTTCGATGGAGACTGCTTTCCAATACTGATTTTCAGGTTGTAGCGAGAGTGGTAGCTGCACTGCGCTACTCGTATAGACATGCATGTAAACCCAATAGTTTGGGTTGTTGTCGCTTAACGTAAGCGGAAATACAAACCCGGGGTGTTCTATTGGGCGTTGTTTAAAAGGTAAAGTATCTCCGACATGAAATTCTTGAGCGAGGGTTTCCCCCAAATATAGATAGACATCCAATTGATCCAGCAAAGGATAACTTGAACGTAAAAACCAGGATGATTTCATCGGGGGGATATTTATAAGAGGAACTCTAAACCAGTAGTGCGCCTGGTCAAAACCAAAATTCGCCTGGTCAAGACTTACTCTCTTCCAATTTATAGATTTATCCGTACGAATGTTTTCAACTGAAGTGAGGTTTGTAGAGCGAACATATTCCAGCTGCCCCAGTATATTTACAGACTGGCCAGCTTGTATCGTATTTGCACCCATTAACAGCGGGATGACCATAAGAGCTAAGGCGATAAGGTGTTTTGGCATAAGCGACGTCTAAGTTGCATATTTTATAGACAATCTACCATGGAGACTTTGGCAATATAACTGAGGGCAACATAAATGCACACAACTGCACACATCGGCATACATCTGCACACAAAGCAGTAGGCCATCTATGAGATATTTGAGAAGGCTTCCTTGAAGTAAGGCGTACCTTTTTGACATGAGGATTTCAACTAATCATAAATACTTTATAAATGCTAACGCTGGTAAAATACGTGCCTATCGATGCTTCCTAGGCTTCCTGCTAGAAAGCTTCTATAAATATATCACCACTCTAGCCATTCTTGGCTTTCATTTCTATTAGTCTGTTACCCTTTGATAGTAGAGGTAAACTCGCCTCTCTTATTTGTTTCGTCACGTTAGATGGGTATGAGAGGCGGCGATTCAGATAAGCGATAAGTTTGTCGATGGTATCGTGTATACCTTTAAAAAAGTAAGTCGCTGTGCTTATTAATATAGGAATCATTAGTACGCCAAACACGACAAGCTTAAAAATGGACACGTTTAACAGAGCTAGCCCCCAAAACCCTGCAAGAGTGAGCGTTAGTGCGACTACAAAGAGGCATCCGTCAACAACCATGTTGCGCACTGTGCTATTTAAAGTATTCATAATTTGAGCTCTCATCTATTACTTATCTGGCGGTGTGACTTTTCGCTGTTACTTCAGAATCAAATGAACGCTTGAAGCATAGTTTGAAACAAAACCAATAAGGCGTAACAAAGCTTGTTTTTTGTTTCTTTTTGTAAAGGGCCTTGAGGGTTTTCAATGAGAAGCGTACGTTAACTTATAAATCAATAAGTTACAGGCATTGTTAAGCCGGTACTTTCAAGTAATAATGGTTACAAAAGTAATGTTTTGCGCTTAAAGAATTGCAGGACCAATAGCTAAAGCAAGTATGTCAAAAATGAGAGGTAAAAAATGACTGGGAAGCCCCAATCTAACTTAAAGACCATCACCATCAATGGAAAGACTCGTTACCATGAACCCGCAGCAAGCAACATCGACGTGGCGGCTTTTAGGAAAGTGGTAGAGAGCCGTCGCTCTGTGCGCAAGTTCACCGATAAGCCTATTCCCCAAGCAGTGTTAGATGATTGTCTCGATATGGCAATGTTAGCGCCCTGCTCATCCGGTTTACAACCGTGGGAATTCTATATCGTGCGCTCACCCCGTAAGAAGGCAAAATTAGTTGAAGCCTGCATGAGTCAGTCCGCGGCAAAAACCGCAGCAGAATTGATTGTTTGTGTTGCTCGCACCGATCGAGTTAACGAATTCTCCCGTAAGATGTTACGTGAATGGCCGATGCCTAAAGTACCCTTACTCGTACAACGCTACTACCAACTCATCCCCTATAGTTACGCTCCAGGCCCACTCAATAGCTTTGCAATGATGAAAAAAGCAGCTATATCAGTTGGCGGTTTAGTCGCCCCGGTACCACGAGGCCCCTTTACCCGTAATGAAGTCGAACTATGGGCGACGAAAAGCACCGCTCTTGCCTGTGAAAACCTGGTATTAGCATTTTGTGCTCATGGATTCGACTCTTGCATGATGGAAGGATTTGATGAGGTACGGGTACGTAAGTTACTCAAGCTTACAGATAATATGCTGCCAATTATGGTGATTGGTGCTGGTGAACGCGCAGAAGACGGTGTGTTCTACCCACAAGTCAGATTCGATCGAGAGCTATTTGTCCATGAAATTTAGTTTTCTTTCGAATTGCCACTGTTTATACCTGTGAAGCAATTCGAGTCAGGTATATCTGTGGTACAGGACATTATTAACATTAAAGGACTTTTGCTTCAGGCGAATCCCCCCGCTAACGCCACCATCGAATCACTCATCAAATATTCACCTTATTCGAATTCAAACAATTCTTCAGTATTACGACAGCGTTTATGAAGGTGCCAAAATAGGTCATCATCCACTTTTGCGCCTTCAATAACCCAGTCAATAAGGCACTCAAGGGAGTATTCGATCGTAAAACCATCTTGCCACATCAACAGTGTTCTAGACGCATATAGTCTAGATTGCTGTTGGGCAACTAATTGAGGGAGTTTTAAATCGCGTCCAACGCCAATTAACATTGATTTCTCAAATGCCGATTTTTCAATCGCAGGACCTGAGAATAGATGTTGATTGATTTCTGCATGATGGCCCACGTAGATAGTACCTCTAATTTGATAGTTATATTGATACCTTTTCCATGGTAATTCGAGCGCGTATTGTACACAGGTATTAGGCTCCCGCAATAGCTAGTTTGACCCTATTTTAGTATACTTTATGTTGATGCTGGCTCTTCAGAGAGCTTCCAGGTCATTACATGACACTGCCTGCTTCAACAAGTGATCATGATATTGTTATTTATAAAATATAGGACCATTGGGTAAAAAAATGAAAATTATAGCCTTCGCTGCAACTAACCACAAAAAATCAATTAATAAGCAATTAGTAGAATATACAGCCAGTTTATTAAAAAATGCGGAAGTTGAGATATTGGACCTAAATGATTATGAACTGCCTTTGTATGGTCAGGACAAGGAAGAAGAAATTGGCCATCCCAAACTAGCCAAGGATTTTCTCGCTAAAATTGCAAGCAGTAGCGGCATTCTTATTTCATTCGCTGAACATAATGGCTCGTATACTGTGGCTTATAAAAACATATTTGATTGGTGTTCTCGCATTGAGCCTAAAGTCTTCCAAGATAAACCCATGGTACTTCTATCTACTTCGCCGGGATCAAGGGGTGGGGCCTCAGTATTAGCAGCAGCAGTACAAACCGCACCCTACTTCAATGGAATTGTTAAAGCTAACCTATCTATCCCCAGCTTTTATGATAATTTCGATAGTGAAAAACAAGTATTGAAACACGAAGAACTTAATGAGCAGCTAAAAGACGCCGTAAGCCACCTAGACCATCTTAGGTGAAGGAATAATTTTTAGTGCAATGCCATTTCAAACCCTGGGTCTATTGTCCTGAAGTCCATACCCGCCAAAGGGGACTTTCTAGGTACCAACGAAAACAATTCCATCGAAATGTTACGTGTACGAAATCCCTTGATACCTTTTTCTAAGGGACTACCGAGAGGGATCGACAAGCTTATGAAATGCAGGTTTTTGACCCTATAGTCTTGGTATATTCCTTTTAGCAAATCATTTAGAAAAGCAGGGTTGTCGTCTTTAACCGTACAATGCGTTAGTGATGCAAAATGAAAGCAATCACCGACATTGGGCAATGGTGAAAACCCTCTTAGCTTAGCTTCAGCGTCGTATAAGCGTCGCAAAACCCTCATCTCATTTTTATAGTTGACGACTCTAGATCGACGGATCGAGCTTTCATTATTCCAAGGAGCCGCGCATGCGACGATTCGATTATTTCTGTCTCTAACAATATAAAAGTCTTCCAAACTGAAATCTGGCCAATGTGCTAAACGTTGATTCAACAAAGTATCATCAAACACAAATCCAAATTGGCGCTGTTTTTCTTTGGTAGCGATAAAATGAATAAGTTCATCGATGTCACCGTGTTTTGCCCTACTGACGCGATTATTTGGCTTTGCCATTGATCCAGTGAACTGGATTGACACCATGTTATAGGGTGTCATTGTTTTTACAATCGGCTGATCCTTTCTATAATCGCTAGGACTGAAAAATGCTTGTTTAGCTCTGGTATTGTCACTGAGCATAGCAAAGTACATGACATCTACACCTGAGTCCTGTGATACATAGTTAACAAATGCATCTAAACCGGTCGGGAATATTTTGCCTCGCCGGTATTTACTTTCAATTCTTAGATCACAAGCATATCCAACTTGGTTCTTCTCACCGTTTACCCAGGCGTCACGGGTGATAATAGAACCACAACCAAAGATATGTGGTGACACTCCGCTGGTATCCTCATATACCTTGGTATATCTCTTTCCAAAATGCATATTCAGTAGTGCGAAAAAATCAGGATCACGTTCCTCTACTAATGAGAGCGACGCGTCCATATTAATTTCGCTTAAAATCTCACATAAACGAACGTTATCTTGTTCCTCGGCAAGCCGTAGAAGCCAACTCGATTCTTGGTGTATTAGATCCAAAAGTCTACCTGCCTAACCCGTGGTTTTGGTTTTGGTCCTATTTCGCCATTTTGTTTCCAGCTGCGTAACGATTCAATAAAAATATGCAGTGTATCTGCTGGTGTGTGCTTAAAATCTGGCGCTTCCTCAGAAAAAGCTAACCCTTGGTTCTGCATAATATCTACATCTTGTTTAATTACTGAGCGGGTATACCAAGGCAAGAACAATTTAAATACATGGTTTAAAACACCAAACTTATAAGAGATCAGTGTATAGACTTTGGACGTCGTTGGAGTTACTGGCACCGTAGTGCTGGTGATCACAAAACCGTGCTCATCATTCCCCCAAATATAGTCTACACGTGTGTTATTAGGCATATAGAATTTATCGGTATGTACCATCGGTAGATTCTTTGGGTTTAACACCCGCTCTGTAAAACCTATGGCGTCATTGGATATATAATTCACTAATACGCTGTCTTCGGTTCTTTCGACGGTTGATTTTACCTCGATGCGCTTTCGCTTTCTAAACCAACCTTCGTGTACAAAGACGGTGTGAGGTACATCCATGAAGTTCTCACATAAATGTGTTACTTCATTATCAAACTCTGTCTCCATATAATACGTGCGCCATCCCTTATCTTTTATCTTTGGCATAGGAAAAGGTTGTTTATCAGGCTCTTCTTTTCCCATCCAGACCCAAATCAAACCATATCGCGGAGTCACGTGAAAAACCTCGACCCCTCTGTTTTCAAAGGATTTACCGTCAGGGCCTTCAGATGGAACGTTCACGCAATCACCGGAGGAATTATATGTCCAGCCATGGTAAGGACATTTAATACAATCGTCTTTTATGGATCCCCGGCTTAGCAAAGCATTTCTATGACTACAGCGATCTCGCATGGCAACCAAGGTGCCATCCGATTTACTCCATATAACAAGTCTTGTTTCCATGATAATGGTAGTCAGTGGATCTTTGTAAGTGACGTCTTTTTCAAGCCCAGCCACATACCAATAATCTCTCAAGGTACCGCAGTTATTGCGCATTGTCTTCAAGACTTAGATCCTCTTCTATATTCCTAAGCTATCACTTAGACGATGGATAATTTTTTGGTAACTTACACGCATTGGGTTGTATACTTTTTTTCGTAATCTTGAACAAAAATATTTAAACGCGTCCAAATCGAACTTCCCAATACAACAAAGTTCATCTCCCACGATATGGCCGGGGTTATTTTCAGAAAAAAATCGAATATCAGAATGCTGCACTATTAAGGAGTGGTCAATAGGAGCTACCCCTTCCAACAAACGCCCCTGAGGTTCTGGAAAACGTAAAACGCCCTCTTCCGGATGCCAGCTTTCTTTAAATTTTTCTGAAGCTAAAGCATGAATGACCGAACGCTCCCATGCAGGGGTTGGCTTGTCGTGTCTTGGGTAATATTCTTTTAGGTTTCTACTAAAGAGTAAATATGTTTTATAACCCTTCGATATTAGAAACCAATGTATAGGCCGAAAGCGATTGCGAACTAATTCTTTAACTAAAAATTGTGCGAAAGCAATTTGTAAAGCAGACTGGCCCCAATAATCCTGTGAAATAATCGTATCACCCGAATAAACAGCATGTACTGGTTTCCCGTCTATTACTCTCTTATAAACCTCAATCGTAGAAAACCCTTGTATGCTTTTATCACCACTATCCAACAATAAGATAACTGCAGTCTTTTGCGCTAAGTCTAACTCAAATCTATCACGACATATTTCCGTGTAATACTGTTTAAACAATTGCCACATCTTGTCACATGTCGCTTTGTCCAGATGACGAAGGCTAACCGTCCTTGATTTAAGTTTACCGCTTCTATTAAACAACTTAGGCGAATCCTTTTGATTTAAAACTRCTTCTTYCGAAAAATTTTGCGAGAGTATATTAGAAAKAATGTTCGAATTCGAATAWTTTTACAAAAANACAACATCAAAGAGTKCTCCTTCTACATACRCYGCAGMAATGTATACAAATGCCACYATCTCCTTCTATATGTATACCAAATTRCGATAAAATTCATTTTGGTATTGAGTTAACCTCATCGTTATGATTAAATCCCGCCCGCAATTTAGAATCCCACCACGCCCAATATCTTCTTTGACGGYATGTAAGGAATATTTTCGAACAACCGCCTATCGCACAATTATTGGCATAGACATTACTGGAAGAATTTCTGTGACTACTCACACAAGCGAAATCTATAGCGACACCAGCCCTGATGCCCATCACCTCGTCGACAACATGCATGCTGCACTTGAAAGTGAGAACGCAAGCTATGGAAACCTTAACCGGGCTGATGTGCCAGATGAGCTATTAGGTCGAACAAAAGACATCAATCTTGTTCGATACACTATCGTCGACTGGCTATGGATTGGWATTTTYTGGGTAGGCATGACATATAGCGACCCTATATTTTACCCAATTTGGGCATTGTTGATTGGCGGTCGCATACACTCATTTGGCGTGACCTTGCACGATGCTACCCACAAAAGCATCAGGAAAAAGAATTGGAAAATGCGTTTTGTTGAAACTTTTGCAGGTTACCCACTAGCAACAACGCTCAATGCAATGCGCTACCATCATATTCGACATCATCGTGATAGCGGCATGGAATCAGATCCCTATTTCAAATCCACCCTCCAAGGAAGTAGATTAGTGTTTTTGGGTATTTGGGCTCGCCACATTTTGCTGATGCCATTTTGGATTGTCAGAGGCTACTACGGTAGTGCTGCGTATTTTTTCCCCTCGATGCGTAATAGCTATGGACGAATTTTTCTACAAGAAAAGTCTGGCAACGACCTTACGCTTCAAAAGGAATTGATTAATTGTGCCGCTGCAGAAATTGGTCAAGCTTTTATGCATACCCTTTTGCTTACTGCTACGTATTTTTATCCAGCGACCGTTGTTTTTTACTATTTTATTCCGGGTGTTGTTGCTGGTTTGTTGGGCGGACACAGGGTATTGGTTGAGCATAACTATTTTCCAACAATGGATCGTTCTCTTGAAACCATCATTAAAACAACGGTGGACCATAATTTAGGGCCTTGGGGGAGACTTTTCTTTGCTCCTAGAAATATTGGCTATCATATTGTGCATCATCTTCATCCTCAGGTTGCACTAGAAAACCTACCGGCATTACGTAAATGGTATATGGACAACCATCCGGATATTTATCCGCGCCCCTATAATGCACCCCAAAACCTAACGGCTTCATCAGCAAGGTAGAGGGTATGAAAGGTGACATTGCCGACAACCCGATGAATTCAGGCACATCAAAATCACGTTATCGACGACAAAAGTTTACAATTCCAAATCGACTCAATATAGCGCTCACGGTGCTAGTAATATCTCTGAGTGTTTGGTGCTTATATTACACCGCAAATACTGATAGCGTTGTCGGCAAGATATCTGCGGCTATTCTATTTTCATTTATCATGCAAACAGGTTTTTCACTACTCCATGAAGCAGAGCACAACAAACTTCATCGCTCTCAGCGTGTGAATGATATCTTGGGTTTTTTACTAGCAACGCTATTTCCTGCAAGCTATAGATTACTAAAAGAGGCTCACCTCAATCATCACAAAATGAATAGGTCTGATGCTGAATTGGTGGACTATTATACCTCCAGTGACAATCGGACTGTAAAAACAATTCTATATTACTCCCTGATTAGTGGTCTTATTTGGATGGCGGCACCGGTAATGACACTTTTAGTGGCCCTTTTACCTTCTAGGCTAGTCGATCAAAAATCAGATAGAAAGCACGCTTCGGCTACAGATAAATACATGCCGTTTATTCAAAGGGCGGGAGCCAGAAATGTTACTCGCGAAACGGTTACAGTATTGATCATATGGATTTTCCTGTGGAATGCACTGCATCTTGATTGGCTAAGCCTCTCTTTATGTTACGCAGCTTTTGCCTTTAGCTGGTCAAGTCAACAGTATATCTATCATGTGCGGACGCCACGTCACCTAATTGAGGGCGCTTATGATCTCTCCCTCTTTGCTCCTCTCCAATGGCTCTACCTTAACTTCAACTTTCATCTACAACATCACCGCGCCGTCAATGTACCCTGGATTTATATGCACAACATGAACACCACCCCGCCAGAACGAAAATATCTATCTACCTACCTTAAATTATGGTGCCCTCCTCAATCTGTAGAAAAAGCCTGGCCCGTTGAATTTCAACGGCGCGGGACTCTAACACCAAAGTCAACTGAATCAGTAATATCGGAATATTAGTATGGATGGTATAGCGCTCTCAAAACTAATAGGCCCAATCTTAATCTTTAGCATGAGTTTGGGTATGGGTATGTCAATGGTCGCTAACGACATAAAACGTATCCTAGTCTATCCCAAAGCGGTGACCTTAGGCAGCATCAATCAACTGATCATATTGCCTCTTGTTGGCTTTCTCATTGCTACAATGTTGGACTTAACTCCGGAAATTTCAATTGGAATCATGCTGCTCACATTTTGTCCTGGCGGTGTCGGCTCCAATGTAATGTCACTGTTGGCTCGTGGTGATGCAGCATTATCTGTCACGCTAACGTTTGTCAGCAGTTGTGTCATTGTGCTCACTCTACCAATTCTAACCAATATGACATTGCAACATTTTTCCGGCGAAGAATCGGCTATCGTATTTCCTGTAGGCAATACAATTCAGCGCGTATTTTTAATAACCATGTTGCCTATCGGCATTGGAATGTTAATTCGTCGTTGCTATCCAGAATTCGCTTTAAAAGCACAGGTCTATGTACGCAATACAGGTTTTATATTGATGGCATTATTAATCGTAGGCATCGTAGTTAAAGAATTCGACATGATCCTATCTTATGCCGGTATTGCCGGATGGGCATCGTTATTGCTATGTAGCTCAACTATGCTAATTGGATTTTTTAGTTCGAAAATTCTCAATTTATCGCGTGCACAATGCATAGCGATCTGTATCGAAGTCGGCATGCAAAATAGTGCGTTGGCCATACTCATTTCTGCGATGCTTGGGAAGGAAGCCTTTGCAATTCCGGCAATAATAACCACTATTATTGCTAGCAGCTTCTGCCTTATTCTTATAATCATTGGAAATATTCAAGCAAGGAAAGAAAGCTCCACTTATCATTCAACAAGGTCCGCAGAGGTATTATGAGCTTTCTCTTAAGTGGGATCCAATATGCGTACCAATCAACATTGTCTTCTACCGCCCGGCGATTCAATCGATCTCTAATGGATCCAGAGCGATATCAACTAAGCATACTTCGCAAAACACTAAGACGTAATATGGAGAGTTTATACGGTCAAGAGTACAATTTCGCCTCCATCCGCTCGATAAAGGACTATCAATCCAAAGTACCTATCATCGGGTACGAAGAACTATCACCCTGGATTGACTTCATTGGCCAAGGGGAAAGCAATATACTCACGTGTGAACCTGTCGTTATGCTAGAGCCTACTGGGGGATCTACAGCAACCAATAAGTACATACCCTATACCAAAACATTGTTAAAACAGTTCAGATCTGCAACGGAACCATGGATTAGCTCCATTTACCAAAAGCACTCTCTAATGGGTAGCACTAGTTATTGGTCATTATCGTTAACCGCTCAGGGTAAAAGAAATACAAAAGGCGGTGTCAAAATTGGGTTTAATGATGATAGTGAGTATTTTGACCCTATATCTCGGTGGGCATTAAGAAAAATAATGGCCGTACCTGCATCTGTTGCTGAAGAAAAGACAATGGATGCGTGGCGAAATCAAACTTGCATTCACTTACTTGGCTCAGAAAACTTAGGGTTAATCTCAATTTGGAGTCCAACCTACATCATCGTCCTTTTGGAATACATTTTTGAGAACCTCGACCATTTACTGCTCGCCTTGCCCAGAAAAAGACAACGTCAGATTACAGTCGGGATTAAAACGCATGGACATACAGCGCGAGCTCTTTGGCCAAGCTTAACACTAGTGAGCACCTGGACGGATAGTGTTGCTGCGCAATTTCTACCGGCTCTACACCGATGGTTTCCTGGTATCTCAATTCAAGGTAAGGGGTTATTGGCAACTGAAGGTGTTATATCGGTCCCGATTAATGACGCAACAGCGACCTCAGAAAACCCATATGGTCGCTGTGCTGTTGCAGTAAACAGCCACTTTTTAGAATTTATTGATCTTGAAAACCCTAGCGAGACACCCTTGCTTGCTCACCAATTAAAGACGGGGGCCTACTATAGCCCGCTTCTTTCAACGGGCGGTGGGCTATATCGGTACCACCTCAAAGACACTATAAAATGTACAGGAACACACGGCCATACACCTATTATTCGTTTTGAGGGGAAATTGGATCGTG
>NVXL01000102.1 GCA_002746115.1 Alteromonadaceae bacterium | reverse complement strand
CTCTTGCGCTGCAATATCTAGTGGGCTATCCGGTTTAACGTAGTGGGATACATCGGCTATCGCAACAAATAGTCGCCACCCGCCAGTATCGGTGGGTTCGCAGTATACGGCATCATCAAAATCTTTAGCATCTTCACCATCAATGGTGACGAAGGGGAAATCACGTAAATCATCGCGATGGGCCTTATCTTCATGTTTAACGTGCTTACCAAATTTCCGTGCTGCTTCAGCGGTTTCCTGTGACCATTCGTGGGGAATATCATAGCTTCTCAGCACGACATCAATTTCCATTCCTGGCGCCATTTCATCGCCGAGTATTTCTCTTATTTGTGCTTGCGCATTGCTGCGGTGATTTGGGTATTCGGTAATGTCGGCAACAACGATCTGCCCGCTCTTCGCTCCCATTAGCTGGGCTTTGTTAAGTTCGATAGTATTGGCAATACGATTATTTGTTGAGCGTAATAAGTATTGACCTTTTTCCTGCACTAAGCGACCGGTAACTTTATCGGTATTACGCTCCAGGATTTTGAGGATGTTGACTTCTTGTCGTCCGCGTTGATCGGTGCCGCTGATGCGTACTTGTACCTTATCGCCATCAAATACTCGACGCATTTGGTTGGGAGGGATAAATAAATCTTCATCGGCGCTATCAATTTTTAGAAAGCCAAAACCGTCACGATGGCCAATGATGCGCCCACATAGCAATTCGCTCTCGTCAATGCTGCTGTAGCCTTGGCGATGGGAGTAAAGGACTTGGCCGTCGCGCTCCATGGCGCGTAAACGGCGACGTAAGGCCTCTTTAGGCTCGTCTTGCGAAAGTTTTAATATTTCGGCAATATCATCACGACGAAGGTAATCACCATGTTTTTTTAATAATTCTAAAATAAATTCACGACTAGGGATTGGGTTGTCGTATTTTTGATAATCTGTGGCGTCAATCGCCATTACTGGAGCTGTGCTCATTATTAATTCTCATAAAAAACAGCCAATAACGGTGCGCTTGGGAAGTATTGATGGGTGCGTTTGATGCAGATCAGGGATATTTCGGCAAGGTGCTCTGGCTGGTATCGCTCAATATAATTGAGGAGTGTCCTTAAGGTAGGCATTTTATCGCTTCCTAGCATGTCGCGGGGATAAAATGTCTTGTGGTTACCTCGAAAATTTTCAAGGTAACCGGATACTTGCTTAGCAAGTATCCTTCTTGGCATAAAACAGCGTTGATCTATATTAGATGCAAACGATGTTTTCTGCTTGTGGGCCTTTAGCGCCCTGAGTCACGGTAAATTCAACACGTTGGCCGTCGGCTAGTGTTTTGAAGCCAGAGCTTGCAATAGCACTAAAGTGAGCAAAAACGTCTGGGCCAGACTCTTGTTCGATAAAACCAAAGCCTTTTGCTTCGTTAAACCATTTAACTGTACCGTTAGTAGTAGACATAGTAATTCCTAAATTTTATACCCGGATCCGTAATTTAATAGCAGACATCAGGTTGATATAAGTTTGCCTTTAACAGGCGTGAATAGCAGAAAATAAGACTGGAGTTTAAACTGGGGTGGTGGCACTACAGAGACTAAAACTGCGAAGACTATGAGGAACACAACAACGTACAGATTTTCAAAACAAGAGGCTTTCTTTTAAACTGATGCAGACAATACAGTAATGATCTTGCTAAAGCAAGCGCTAGTTTTTAAAAATCGACTATTGGTGCATTCTTGTGTTGGCTGGGTTAATTGGCTGGGTTAAATAGAGGACGTGTGCAGCGCATTTCCTAGTGGGGCTCTCTTTCGGCATTATTATTGATTAACAAGCAAAGCAAGGCTTGCGTGGCCAAACCTGTATGTGGAAAAATTGAGGGCTTATTGATTTTCTTGTTTCGGAGTGTTGTGCTTTGTGAGTGATGTTACTTGTAAGTTAACAAATTGTAGGTTGACTGATACCCAGCTGGAAGCCTTTCAGCGTGATGGTTATCTTGTTATTCCCCGGTGGGAGTACGGCGAGTCACTTAAATCGTTACAGGGTATTGCAAAGCGCCAGCTGGATGCGGCAGCGCCGCCGCTGGAGCTTGAAGCGCAGTTAGGTTACCCCGGCGCGCCAGAGGCGACAAGCCTGTTTGGAAGCGAGACCCCTAGGCGTTTGCTGGGAGCCTACCAGCGTGAGCCTTTGTGGCGAGAGTTTGCCGTGAGTGACTCTATGGCTGTCAGCTTGCGTCAGCTGTTTGATGATGAGGATATATGCCTTAGCCAGGCGCATCATAACTGCTTGATGACAAAGTCGCCCCGTTACAGCAGTGATACTGGTTGGCATCAGGATAGTCGCTATTGGTCTTTTGATAGACCCGAGCTGATCACGGCCTGGCTTGCCTTGGGTGAAGAGACAAAAAAGAATGGTGTTTTACGGGTGATCCCTGGTAGCCATCGTATGAAATGTAAGTCGTCCCAGTTTGATAGCGATTTATTTTTTTCTGCTAATTCAGACGATAATATGTCATTGATTAGTGAGGCTAAAGCATTGAGTTTAAGTGCTGGTGATTTGGTGTTTTTTCATTGTAAATTACTGCATAGCGCTACGCGCAATACGACTGAGATGACAAAGTTGTCGCTCGTGTTTACCTATCACCGGCGTAATAATCGACCGCTTGCGGGTTCGCGCTCTGCGAGTGTGGCTGAAATTCTCTTGGTTTAGATGGCCTTGCCTATGCCTATCTGGCTCTAGGTTGGTGGTGAGTCGGTAGCGGCTGGCCGTTACCAAAATGCGAGTGAGGTGTTACGTGAAGGCTTACGCTTATTGGAGGATCAGGTTCTGCGGCGCCAAGCTGAATTGGGTGATATGCAAGCGGGAGTTATCGCCGGTTTTGATCAGATTGGTCTGGGTGAGTTTGCCGAAGGTACGATACTCCGCTGCCAGCTCGTTTAAGTGAGGAGCAGTTTAATAAGTGGGTGCCATCTCAGATAAGAAAAGATATTGAATTGGTTAATCGAGATGGAGCGCTCTTTCAGTTGGGTGGCATAAAGGAACTGCGTCCAAATGTCTTTACTGATCCCACGAAAACGCCTTTGGTTAATGGTAGTATTATTCCATTAGGTGACGGGTATGTTCTTGTGATGCTTGTTGCGCATTAGTCTAATTGGAGTGTACGTTTAGGTTAAGAATCTAACCCTAGTGGGGCTTGACTCATTTGATTTGGCAGCTCTGGCTCAATGACGGTGTATCCAAGCGCGTCATACCCTTTGAGCCTCTTTGCAAACATTCTCTCCAGCATCGGAAGCGAATAATCCACGTAGTCGTAGATTATGACCGATTCTTTACCTTCCGACTCTCGATGAATACGACCTGCATACTGTGCAAGTGATCCCTTCCAAGAGATAGGCAAAGCTAAGAATAATGTGTCGAGTCTAGGTAGGTCGAAACCTTCACCTATATATTTACCGGTAGCGACGACAACCTGCACCTCATTTAGGCGGACATTTGCTGCCTGACGCTCTTTCACTCTCATTCCTCCCCTCAGGATTACGTAGGAAATGTCTTTTTCTTTCAGTCGTTCTGCAAGTATCTCGGCATGTCCTCTTCGTTCCGTTAGCACAATCGGGTTTCGCCCTTGGCGAACTGTATGGGCGATATCGTCGGCAATTTCATCGTTGCGCGAGGGCGACTCGGTTAACCACTTGTAGACCTCACTGATATGGGGTCGAGGAGTCACGATCATTAATTCCTGAGGTGGCTGGGAAAAAATGGAGCGTTTTAATACGCGCTGTTCAAATTTACTTTGACTCTGGCTAATGCCTTTATGTCGTATAGGTCCCGAGTGCATAAATATGATGGGTTGGTGGCCATCCTGCCTATATGGCGTAGCCGTTACTCCCAGCATATATTTTGCGTGTACCTCGTTCAGCACAAGCTCATAGTTAGGCGCAGAGATATGATGGCATTCGTCAATAATGACTTGTCCATAGTTATAAATGACATCATTGATGGTATTGGATTTGCGGTCTATTAAGCTTTGATAAGTTGCGATATCGATTTCGTTGCTGGGTTTTCGCTTTCCTCCTCCAATTATACCAATAGAGGCTCCCTCTAAGAATGTGTTTAGGCGTTCTTTCCATTGATCTAAGAGCTGCCGACTGTGAACGAGGATTAGGGTGCTGACTTTTCGTTTATGAATGAGTCCAATAGCTGTAATCGTTTTACCAAATGCTGTTGGTGCATGTAGAACGCCCACATCGAATCTTGCTAAGTCTTTAACTGCAGATTGTTGCTCCTTTCTAAGTTTCGTTTTTATCTTCAGCGATTTTAATTTATTGCCTAATACTCGCTTGTCTTCGATTTTAGTAGACACCGAAAAATTTGAAAGAAATTTTGTAACATCATCCAAGCACCCTCTTGGCAGACATAATGATCGCGTCTGGGTATAGATAGCTTACTACTTCATACCATTTGTTCTTGAGCAGTTGGGGGATTTCGGCCCAATCTGCATCGGTATAGATACCTTGACGAATACGCTTTAGCTGACCTTTGCTGACGAGTTTACTTAATCGTTTCGCATCGGTGCTATCTTTGGGGAAAATTAAGGTTGGCATAGTTTTTTTCCCTATAGAGGTGAATAACTCGATATAAAATAAGCAATGTTGGTGAATTATTCAATATAAAAGTGTGAGATAGGGAATAACTCTATATAAAAAATGGTTTAGATGGTTTTGCTGATCAGGCTGGGTCAAGATTGTAGGGGTAAGCGGCAAGCCCTTTGTGGTTGGCGTGCTGACGAATCAAAAGGGTTGTACTCAATGTAGCGGTAACCGGTTAATAAGTAATTTTCACTATCAATCAATAACGATCCCACTCAAAAATCTTTTCCCTGATACGCCAAAACTTCTGTACCCGTCGGGCAATCACATATTTAGGCGGTGCAAAGAGTTTAAAGCATAGATAAACCTGCTCCAGCGATTGAACGTCAAATATTGGGCCGGAATTTTTGATATGCGCGCGCACAAAGTTATGATAAAACGCCTGACGCTTGCCATAGGTATCAAAATAGAAAAGCTCGCTTAAATGCTCGCCATCGACATCGTAATAACGTACTTCTAAACGTTCGTTACCTTTTTTGTCGCAGCTCTTTTCGAACGTCATCGAGTCGCAATGTAGGATATGTGCGTCTTTAAGGCTCATGGCCTCTTTTAGCGTGGTGTCTGGGTCGATAAGGACTTGATCGCAGGTGGCGCAATAGCGGCGGGAAATATCGTTTTCACTCTGGCAGCCGGGGCAGCGCTTAAAGCGGAATAAATAGCCGCAGGGTTCTATGGCGCCTCTGTCTATGTTATCGGTGTCTAAGTCTTCGTGTGCGCCAGTGCATTTTCTGCCGTAATGTTCGACGATAATTTCGCCGTCTTTTACTCCCCAAAATTCATTCTCGTGACCGCACTGAGGGCAAATGACTTCGACGATGACACTGTCGCTTTTAGGTTTTTTATTGCCTACCTCTGGTGAGAACAGGTTGTGGCCAAGGCCGGTGTAATCTAATACCAAGCAATCCTTTTTACCCTGAAACAAACGCAAACCTCGTCCAACGATCTGCTGGTAAAGTGATACCGATTCTGTCGGGCGTAATACCGCGATTAAGTCGACGTGAGGCGCATCAAACCCGGTTGTCAGTACCGAAACGTTCACCAAAAATTTGATCTCGCGACGTTTAAATTGATGGATTATCTCGTCACGCTCGACGACTGGTGTGTCTCCAGTCACTAACATGGATTCGTCTTCGGGTAAGCATGAAAGGACTTCTTTTGCATGCCTCACCGTGGAGGTGAAAATCATAATGCCTGCACGGTCTATAGCAAGTTCCTGTATGTGGTTGATGATAGAGGGCGTAATACGCGATTGATCTTTTAATATGTTGTCGATGTCAGAGGGCTTGTATTGACCATTGCCGTTCAGCTTTAATGCAGAAAAGTCATAGCAGGCAACAGGCGAGTCTATTACCACTGGCGGTGTTAAATACTGGTTACGAATCATGTAACTAATAGGCAGTTCGTAAATACAGTGAGTGAAGAAGCGCTCCTCGCTAGTACGTAGCATGCCTTTGCTGTGGTATTGATAAATCCACCCCAGTCCAAGGCGGTATGGTGTTGCGGTAAGGCCTAGTACGCAGACACGTTTACTATTGGCTGCCTTTAGTTTGTTTAACACCTGCTGATATTGGGTGGACTCCTCCATGGAAATGCGGTGACATTCGTCAATCACGACGAGAGAGAAATCATTGAAGAAATTTTCCTGCGCGCGAGCAATGGATTGGATGCTGCCAAAAATGACTTTTTGTTGGCTGTCTTTACGATCCAGACCGGCGGAAAAAATACCAGCTTCTAATTCGTAACTTGCGTATTTTTGATGATTTTGTTCGACCAGCTCTTTTACGTGAGCCATTACCAATACCCGTCCCTTGGCTATGCGTGCTAATTCGGCAATGACCAGGGACTTCCCTGCGCCGGTGGGTAAAACAATGCAGCAGGGGCTGGAGTGGCGACGGAAGTACTTTACCGTTGCATCTACGGCGTCTTGCTGATAGGGGCGCAGGGTATACATGTTAATGACTCAGTCGATAACTGCCTGTGTACCGATTCAATTAAAGGTGGCGCTTTACATCCCTTCGGTTGTGAAGGATGCGAACGATAAAAATATTCGTTTTACGTTTGCGATAAAAAACAATATGGCTTTCATGCTCAAAGCGTTTAAACCCTGTTTTGATATCATCACATGAACGGCCTAAATCTGGGTTATCAGCTAACAGCTGAATGGCGCTCTCTAGTCCAGTATCGTACTTGTCAGCTTGAGCAATGTCCCAAGTCTTGGCGGTATCTTTATAGATCGAGATTAAGTCACGCTCAGCTCGTTTCGAATAGGTATAGCGTTTACGGGGCATTTAACTCATCTTTGGCTTTGGCAATGATTTGCGCGTGAGTGAGGGTGCTTTCGCCGCTTTCTTCGCCTTCAGTAAGTGCTTGGCGCAAGGCTTCAAGTTTGGTTTGATGTTCTGTTTCTTGTTCTTCCAGTAACCTCAGGCCAGCCCGAACCGCTTCGCTGGCATTGCGGTAGCGTCCAGTTTCTTTAAGGTTAGAGATAAAACCGATGAAATGTTTACCAAGATCAATGCTAGTTGTTGGCATAGTGAAAACCCTTTTTTAAAACTACTAATTATTGGTAGTTTTGTTAATTTTAGCATTCTAGTCGTGACATTGAAAACCAGCTTATCTGAATCTTTCGGCAGGCTCATTTAGGGTCATTGATGGCCTTTGGGGGGGGCTTTTGTGTTGAGTTGGAAGATCTGTAGAGGGGTAAGACGTGCGCTGAGCGCTAATTTTGGGGGTGTTTCAAGGGGGGGGTGATACAAAGCAAAAATGGTGGGCCTTCCCAGACTTGAACTGGGGACCTGCCGATTATGAGTCGGATGCTCTAACCAACTGAGCTAAAGGCCCATCTTTGCCTTTTTCAAACTTAGGTTCGCTGTGAAGCTTACGAGCCAAGGGTTTGATTTGCTTTCAAAATCTCGTCAGGGTGACGAGTGAAGCGTCGCGCATTATAAGATGCGTTTGGGAGAAAAACCAGTGTTTTTCTCCCAAAGACTTTGCTATTTAATAACTGCTGTTATTACTTTCGCTGTCATCCAAAAAACCGCGTAAATGATCAGAGCGGGATGGGTGACGTAACTTACGTAGTGCTTTAGCTTCGATTTGGCGGATACGCTCACGGGTGACGTCGAATTGCTTGCCGACTTCTTCCAGAGTGTGATCCGTATTCATATCGATACCAAAACGCATGCGCAGTACTTTTGCTTCACGAGCGGTAAGGCCGGCCAATACTTTCTTCGTCGACTCGTGCAAACCTTGAGAGGTTGCAGAATCGACAGGAGAAGTAATGGTGCTATCTTCAATAAAGTCGCCAAGATGCGAATCTTCGTCATCACCGATGGGGGTTTCCATCGAGATAGGCTCTTTCGCAATTTTAAGGACTTTACGGATTTTATCTTCCGGCATTTCCATGCGTTCGCCAAGTTCTTCTGGCGTAGGCTCGCGGCCCATTTCTTGCAACATCTGACGGGAAATACGGTTGAGTTTGTTGATCGTCTCAATCATATGTACCGGGATACGAATGGTGCGTGCCTGATCCGCAATTGAGCGGGTTATGGCTTGTCGAATCCACCAAGTGGCGTAAGTCGAGAACTTGTAGCCGCGACGGTATTCGAACTTGTCGACGGCTTTCATTAGGCCGATATTGCCTTCTTGAATTAAGTCGAGGAACTGTAGGCCACGGTTGGTGTACTTCTTCGCGATGGAGATTACCAAGCGCAAGTTAGCTTCAACCATTTCCTTCTTGGCGCGGCGCGCACGTGCTTCACCAATCGACATACGACGGTTAACATCTTTGATCGTGTGCAGGTTGAGTTGCGACTGCTCTTCAAGAGCTAGAAGCTTCAGTTGAAGCTCAATGATTTCGCCTTGTAAGGGGCGTAATGCATCGGAGTAATCGCGCTTCTTCTCAACAATGGTAGGAATCCAATTCTCGTCGGTTTCGTTACCTGGGAATTCTTTAACAAAAGTCTTGCGAGGCATGCGTGCTTTTCTTACGCAGAGACGCATGATTTTTCTTTCAAGATCACGTACTTCTTGAAGAGCAACGCGGGCTTTCTGGTAAACCGGGTCGAATTGCTTAGGCGGTAAACGGAAGAATTTGAAGACTTCGCCAAGTTTGGCCAAAGCAGCTTCACCTTCTTTGCAGTGTCGGCCAACCGTAGCTACTGTTTTAGTCGATTCGGCTAGCGCTACACGCAGTTCGTCAAAACGCTCTTTCGCGTACTCAGGATCGATGCCGGTGTTTTCTTCCTCTTCATCGTCCTCGCCTTCTTTTTTCTCCGCCTTTGGGTCACCTTTTTTGGCTGGTTGGACGATGCCACCTGGCCGTATAGTGTCGTCAGGGTCAAGCCAGCCAGCGATAACGTCGCTTAAGCGGCGCTCTTCTTTTTCAACAAGGTCGAACTCGTGAAGAACGGCATCGACAGCTGTTGGCCAGTGCGCGAGTGCGAATAGCAGCTCTCGCGTACCTTCTTCGATACGCTTCGCGATGGCAATTTCACCTTCGCGAGTCAGTAGTTCCACGGTGCCCATTTCACGCATATACATGCGCACGGGGTCGGTGGTACGACCGGCTTCGGTCTCAACTGCGGCGAGTGCTGCTGCAGCCTCGGCGGCGGCGATATCATCGGGTGAGGAATTTTCACCTTCAGTCATGAGCAATTCATCGGCATCGGGCGCAACTTCGTACACGCGAATACCCATGTCATTGATCATTTGTATGATGTCTTCGACCTGATCTGGATCAGATATGTCATCAGGTAGGTGATCGTTTACTTCATCGTAGGTGAGATATCCTTGCTCTCGGCCACGATTAATAAGTTCTTTGATACGGGATTGATTTTTTTTACCCTGGTCGCTCATTCAGGTTCCTGACGGTAAATAAGTGGTGAATTTTGGCAAGCCGCGAATTATATCTGTATATGGTGCCGCTATCTATAAAATCAAGAAAAGATTGCTAATTCTCTAGTAATCATGATCCGATTGAGTATAAAACGTTCAGTAATTCGCGAAAGCGCAGTTTGTCTTCGTCGTTTAGTGGCCGCTCCGATGCGCGTGCCTTGAGTGTGTTTAGCTCTTGCATTTTGCTTTGCTTTGTTTGAGCTTGGCATATGCTGTTCAAATGATCATGTAATTCTTGTGGTTTATTATAGTCGCTTAGGGTTTTTACTTCCCCAAGAAATGGCTTTGCGACTAATTTAGCGAGTTGTTGTTGTGCTTCTATGCCTTTTGCGCCCCCCCAAAAGCCTAAAATGCTGTTAAAACCGTTATTTGGGCGCTTTTTAAAGTATTCGATAATGTCGAGTAGGCGCTCAAGCTCGGGGTTGTCGGGCTCTCTTTGGATTTCCGGAATGTCGAGTTCTTGGATGAGTTGGGGGTGGTCGAGCAGTAATACGGTTGACTTTATTACCGGTGGCAGGGTAATGCTGGTTTTTCGCTTTTGAGGCACGCTCTGTTTGGCGCCCCTTGTTGAATAGTCTTGCTCGTAATCCGCTGGTGCTGATGGCGCGTATTGGTCGTCAGGGGCTGCGGATAAGTATTGATCATACGGATCAGGGGCGAAGGTGTTTGGTGGTATTTGGCCTTCGTTTTCTGTGCTGGGGGCTACATTGGGGCTTGTATTTGGTATGGTTCCTTCAGAGGGTTGCGCTTCGGTTCTTGAGTTGCCTGTGTTGGTTGGTGGTGCGTTGTTGTTGCTAGCAGCTTGTGCGGGCTCGCGGGATACTTCAGGCGGTAAAGAGATGGCTTCTTTTTGTAGCTCTCTCAACAATTCCGGGGCGAGGCCTGTGCGCTTGGCGAGTTCGCTGAACATTAGCTCGCGAAAAACGCCTTCGGGTAACTTGGCAACCATGGGGGCGGCGAGTTTGCTGAAGTGGGCGCGCCCCTCCATGGTGCTGATGTCGGAGGTTTGTTCGGCTGCGACCTCAAAGACGTATTCTTCAAGTGCTGTTGCGTGACTGACTAGGGACTGAAATCGTTCGGCGCCGAACTGCCTGATCAGGCTGTCGGGGTCTTGTCCATCGGGTAAAAATAGGAATTTGACCTGGCGTCCGTCATCCATGGATGAGAGGCTGCTAACGAGTGCGCGTTTGGCGGCGTTGCGCCCAGCTTTGTCGCCATCGAAGCAAAATACGACTTGGCGGGTGTAGCGAAACGCTAGCGACAGGTGGTCTTCGTTACAGGCGGTGCCTAAGGTTGCGACGGCGTTGGTGATGCCGAATTGCGCCAGTGCAATCACATCCATGTAGCCTTCGACCACTAATATATGATCTAGTTTTTTGTTGTGCTTGTTGGCTTCATATAGGCCGTAGAGTTCGCGGGCTTTATGGAAGACGGGCGTTTCGGGTGAGTTTAGGTACTTGGGTTTGTCGTCGCCTAGGACGCGACCACCAAAGGCGATGACGCGGCCACGAATGTCGTGGATGGGGAACATAATACGATGACGGAATCTATCGTAACGTTTGTTCTCTTCTTTTTTATCAATCACAAGGCCGCTTTCGATCAGCAGGTTGTGGTTTTGTTCGTTACTGCCGAGGTTTAGCAGTAGGTTGTCCCAGCCAGGTGGGGCGTAGCCGAGGCCGTAATTTTTGGCGATTTGCCCGCTCAAACCTCGGTTCTTGAGGTATCCAATGGCTTGTTTTTTGGCCGGGTGACGCTTGAGTTGTATTTGAAAGTATTGGCTGGCTTGATCGAGTATGCGGTGGAGCTGCTTGCGCTGTTGGTGGCGTTTGTCGTCGCCGGGCTGGCGCTCTTTCGGAATCTCCATGCCTGCGCTTCGAGCGAGTTGCTCGATGGCATCGACAAAGCTTTGGCGCTCGTATTCCATTAGGAAGCCGAGGGCGTTGCCGGTGGCGCCACAGCCAAAGCAGTAGTAGAACTGTTTATCGGGGCTTACGGTGAAAGAGGGGGTTTTTTCGTCGTGAAAGGGGCAGCAAGCACTGTAGTTTTTGCCAGCTTTCTTGAGTTTGACGCGATGATCTACGACCCCAACAATATCGATGCGGTTGAGGAGGTCGTCAATGAAGTCTTGCGGTATTCGGCTCATGCTACTATTTTAGGTCGGTAAGAAAGCGAATACGAGAAAGTATTCGCGCGGCCGTGCATGAGCTTTGCTTCGTGCTAAGCGTTTGCGCTAAGTTTTCGAGGTTTAGGCGGCGAGGGCTTGTTTGACGAGTTTGCTCACGCTACCGACGTCTGTGCCGGAGGGAAGCTTCGCTTTGACGATGGCCATCACTTTGCCCATGTCACGCATGGATTCTGCACCTGATTCGGTAACGGCTTCTTTGACGATAGCTAGGATATCGTCTTCGCTTAAAGCGGCAGGCAGAAAACCCTGGATTACACCGATTTCAAATTCTTCGATATCGGCTAAGTCTTGTCGCGCAGCGGCTAAGAACTGGCTTAAGGAGTCGCGACGTTGCTTTAATTGCTTGTCGAGTACGCCAAGTGCGCGGGCGTCATCAAGCTCGATGCGTTCGTCGACTTCGATGCGTTTGAATTCAGACATCAAGGTTCGTAATACTGCGAGGCGCTCTTTTTCTCTTGCGCGCATTGCATCTTTAACTGCAGCGGAGATGGTGCTTTTAATTTCGCTAGTCAAGGTATTGGCCTCGTTTGTCGAGCGTGAACTCGTCGTGAGTCGGTGGCGATCGTCAGATCTTAAGCTTCTTAAACTGCCGCGATTATTTTTCCCCAGACGCCAAAATGTCCACAAATATACTTGTGAACATGCCGGCTTGAGCTTGTGTGCTTAGCTTATGTTAAGCAAAAGGCGTCGCTTAGTAAAGGCGCTGGAACTTGCGAGTTTCGCGCTGAACCTTTTTCGCGTGACGCTTAACGGCGGCAGCAGCTTTGCGCTTGCGTACTGAGGTCGGCTTCTCGTAGAATTCGCGACGGCGTACTTCAGCGAGGATACCGGCTTTTTCGCAAGAGCGTTTGAAGCGGCGTAACGCAAGGTCAAATGGTTCGTTTTCTTTAAGCTTTACAGAAGGCATATTCCTACCTTTAAATTTGGTGTTGTTGCTACGGTCTTTATGTTTTAGTTGGAAGATTACAAAACAATGTGTGTTTTAGCATCGTCGAACACAAGTACAATAGCGCTAGTATTGAGGGTGCGAAATTCTATACGTAACGCATTTATACCGCAAGGCTTTTCCGTATTATCAGTGATGAAAGGTCTGTTTTAGTTAAAATTTGGAGACGCTATGCGTGTATTGGGTATTGAAACGTCATGCGACGAGACGGGTGTCGCGGTTTATGACGACGAAGAGGGTCTTATTGGCCATCAGCTCTACAGCCAAATTGAGCTGCACAGTGAGTATGGTGGTGTGGTGCCTGAGCTTGCTTCGCGAGATCACGTACGGAAGTTAATCCCTTTGATTGATGATCTGTTGGAGCAAACAAACTCCAAAGGCTTGATCGATGGTATTGCTTATACCAGTGGCCCTGGGTTGATGGGGGCTTTGATGGTGGGCGCCTGTGCAGGGCGTGCTTTAGCTTACGCTTGGGGTTGTCCTGCGATAGGGGTGCATCATATGGAGGGGCATTTGCTGGCGCCGCTTTTGGAGGATGACGCGCCGGAGTTCCCCTTTGTGGCGCTGTTGGTCTCGGGCGGGCATACGCAGTTGGTTGAGGTGAAAGCGCTTGGGCAGTATGTTTTGCTGGGTGAGTCTTTGGATGACGCGGCTGGCGAGGCTTTTGATAAGGCCGCTAAGATGTTGGACCTTGATTACCCGGGAGGGCCGAATGTGGCTAAGTTGGCGCTTTCGGGCGATTTGGAGCGTTTTACTTTCCCTCGTCCGATGTGTGATCGTCCGGGCTTGGATTTCAGCTTTAGTGGATTAAAAACGCATACTCTGGTGTGCGTGCGCAAGCATGCGCAAGAAAACGGCTTGCCTGATGATCAGACCTGTGCAGATATTGCGGCGGCGTTTCAGGAGGCGGTTGCTGATACTTTGGTGATCAAATGTCGACGGGCTTTGCAGCAAACTGGCTTGAAGACTTTGGTGATTGCGGGCGGTGTATCGGCGAATACGCGCTTACGTAGCAAGCTGACTGAGGCGTTGAAGAAAATTCAGAGTCGTGTTTTTTATGCGCGTCATGAATTCTGTACTGACAACGGAGCGATGATTGCTTATGCCGGGTGTCAGCGTTTGCTGGCGGGACAAACGGAGTCACTTGAGGTGAGTGTTCGTGCGCGCTGGCCTTTGGATAGTTTACCGCCCTTGGAGGCCTCTGAGGCGAGCGGGGAGCAGACAGCTTAGCTGTCTGTTAAGAAGTTTTAGGTACTCTAGAGGGGTAGCGAGTTTAGTTACCCGTTAGGGCTTTTATTTGTTCGGTGATGATATCAATTCTTTTGCCGAACAAGGCTTTACCTATTTCAGCGCCTTTGAGCCCGCTGGCGACTAGGGATTGCACATCGACAGCGAGCGCGGCTTGTAAGCATTGCAGTAATAACTGGCTTTGCTTGGCTTGGCTGGGTTCTGTTGTGAGTGGGCTCGTTAGTTCTTTTGTTAGCGCTTCGCAGCAGAGCAATAGGTCTTCAAATCGTGGTGCTCGTCTAAAGGCATCGACTCTTTGAAGCAGGTTTAAGACTTCTTCGGGGTTTAATGTTGTGGTTCTCAGAATTGTGTCGGCGTGCTGGGCGAGTAAAATACTTAACTCGCTTACCTCATTTGGCACACGTAAGGCCTCGCAGAGTGCTTTAACGTCGGCACTTTTTTTCGTGTCCGTCAGGCTAATGGCAAATATTAAGCAAGCACAGCGGATATGGACTTGTTCACTTGTTTGGCAAGCTTGTTGTAAGTATTGCAGGGCGAGTTGCCCTAGTGTGTTTGAGTTGTCAGTGTTTGAGCTGTCGCCGTTTGGATTGGCGATAGTAAATAAGGCATCTAGTTGCGGGAATATGACTTTTAATGCACCGCAAGACTGTAGTGTGGTGATAAATACTTCGGGTGAGCGCTCGCTTAATGCGCGTGAAAACTCCTTCCATACTCGTTCAGGCACAAGGTGTGAAGCTTCGCCGTTAGCTACCATGTTAGTGATCAGGGTTTGAGTTTCCTCAGCAATAGTGAAGCCAAGGTGGTGATAGCGGGCAGCAAAACGTGCGAGTCGTAAAATCCGTACGGGGTCTTCACTAAAGGCGGGTGAGACGTGGCGGAGTAGGCGTTTGTCGATATCACTTCGCCCGTTAAATGGATCGGTTAATTCACCCTCGTCGGATTCGGCAATGGCATTAATCGTTAAATCGCGCCGCGACAGGTCTTCTTCTAAGGTGACTGTTGTCGACACGTCGCAAGCAAAGCCTTTATAGCCCTGGCCTGTCTTACGCTCAATTCTGGCAAGGGCGTATTCTTCGTGGGTTTTCGGGTGAAGAAATACGGGGAAATCTTTGCCGACTGGCGTGTACTTAAGGTCAAGCATTTGTTTTGGGCTGGCACCGACCACGACCCAGTCGTTTTCATCGCTTGGGTAGCCGAGTAATTTATCGCGTACGGCACCGCCGACTAAGTATATTTTCATGGGACTATTGACTCAAAGGGTTTTATCCAGCAGACTCTCTCGCAAATATTAGCACGTACTTTATTTTTAGTGGTACACATTAAAATAGTTAATGAGATATATTTAAACAGTTTTGATATGAAATATTCAATCGCGCAAATCAAACCATATATTCAGCCACAGCCCGTCGCGGCAGTGGGGATTATTTGTCTGCGTGTTTGGTGGGTGCGCCGGCATTCGCTGCTGAGGCCAATTTTATATTCTGAAGCTATGTAAAAATACATACAGAAATTTAAAAAAGGCCGCAGCGTAAAATCTGCCCGGTCAGCGTGATTGTCTGCCAAATTGTTGTGGCCTTTGTTTTTTTCGGGTTCGGCGCATTTGATTATCTAGAAGTGTACTTTGGCGGTTCTTTTGGGTTATTGATCAAGATGATTTTTTGGTCTCTGTTACCAACGGTTGCGTGGTGTCTGTTCTGCTCAGAGGTTGCCAATAAAAACCCGTTCTTATTAGCCTTTGTTGCGCCAGTTTTGCTCTGGGTTATTGATTCACTTTTTTTAAGCGGTGTTATTGGCGACCATATTATGCTTAATCGTTGGATTGGTTTTGACACTTATACAACCCCATCACTGGTGGTCGGCTTAGTGCTTAGTATGGTCTTTATTACGCTCGCAGTGGTAAAACGTAGCCAGCGCATCTAATATGAAATGCGTGGTCTTTTTACCAGGAATTATGGGTTCAGAGCTTAGACACTCCGAGACCAACAAACGGATTTGGCCACCATCGTTGGGTGCGCTTGTCACTAAAAGTGTCAAGGCCGAGGACTTACTTGATGAAAACCTAGTCGCCACCAAGCTGATAGAAAGTGTTACTCCGTTCTATTCGGTCTACCGAAGTATTCTTAGAGACATTAAAACCTGTGGCTACAGCCTTAATGGCA
>NVXL01000101.1 GCA_002746115.1 Alteromonadaceae bacterium | reverse complement strand
ATGCTTCTGAAATGCTATTGCTTTCATAGATTGCTTTAAAAGTTCGATACCATTCAAAATTTACCATATAATATATGTTATGCCTTTGTGAAACAAATATAATATATATTATTGAACAATTACTATTATCATTGCACTATAATTATAACACGAATAATAAAAACATAATAAAATGAAAAAAACATTAATAGTAAATTATACACCAAGAATAGGTTCGAACACAAAAGAGTTAGTAGATTATTTTATAGAACAAAATCAAGATAAAACAGAAATTAATTTTATTGATTTAACAAAAACCACACCTGATTTATTATTAGAAGAGAACTTGAATTTATTTCTAAAACGTAATTATGCAGGAGTGCCTTTGGATGATAAAGAAACTAAAATACTTTCTAAAAATGATAAAATGTTACAACAGGTTTTAGATGCGGACTTTATTGTTTTAGCATATCCGTTATATAATTTCTCGCTACCTGCTACAGTTAAGGCTTGGGTAGATGCGATTACTCAAGCGGGAAAAACATTTAATATGACAGAAACTGGTTATGTCGGTTTGTGTGAAGGAAAACAAGCATTGGTTTTAATGACAACAGGTGGTGATTTTGGTATTGAACCTGCCAAAAGTATGAATTTTGCTACGCCACTAATAAGCACTGAACTTAGTTTTATTGGTATTCCGTCAGAACATATATTTGCCTTTGGATTACAACAATATGTTTGCATCTGGGTCTTCGGATGGCGGTAATCAAGCAGACAGAATGGGACGTAGCTGGCCTGGTGTATTTAACGCGATATCCATTGTGCACGGCTCTTCATCTACTTGCTTCGGATTCTCTATTGATTTAAGCGCATTTTGTAATCCTCCTAAAATCACTTGGGACCAAGCGCCAATCCTAATAACGCATCATCTAGACGATGAATCAGTTAATATAAAACAAGCAGAAAAACATGCTGTCCGCTTACAAGAAGCCAACGCCGACTTCCGAACTGTAGTTGGCTTACGGCCTGTAGAGGACCCTCTTTATCGAACTTATGATTTTCCTGTTGGCGAAGAATGTGACCAAGATGGACTTGCTTCTGATGGCAGCCTCTATTGCAACATCACGAGTTATGGCGGACCAATGGAAAACCCACGCTTTAACATGACAGGCCACCAGTTCCACCCCAACGATCCGATTGAACAGTGCAACTGGTACAGGGAGCATCTTACCGTCCCTCAAGAGGACTGTGTAAATTATATGGATTTGTGGGACGATCAGAAATCTAACTAATTAGGCGCATTGTTGGCAACGAGAGATGGTATGAGAACTAAACTTTTCGTTATGTTTATCACAGTCATTTGTTTGGTAGGCTGTGACAAAATCAATACCATGAACCGCACCATGGATACCATGTTGGGTGGAGATTATGATGTCTATATTCAGGGGCACAAGGATGTTTATCATGTCAAGAATGGCAAGGTAACCAGCGTACCTGAAAAGGGTTACTACATCTTTTATCCAATAATTAACGGCAAAGAAACCATGGTACAGTCACCCATTCAAATCACGACGATAGTATCAGTGGAATAGCATAACCCCTCAAGCAACAGTTTTGAGGGGATGCTAGGGTGTATTTTTCAAGGAAGAACAGGTTGCTAAATTTTCAACCTTGTTTAAGGCCGGAAACCTCCGAGTATTTTTGTATCTTTGCCGTCCAGGTAAATCCAATCAAGCAATACCCATTCGTAGCAAATAAAAAAACGTATTTGATATTCAGCCAAACTCCTGTTCAATTATTGATCAGACATAAAGTTTTCTAACTATTACTTTCATTCTGGATAAATGTAAGGCATCTTTACGTATTGGGTTGGTTTGATATACGACCTACCGACAAGAGTGAAAAGGACGCAAATACAGTGGATATTGCGGAACAACGCCTAGATTCGATCATAAATAACGCCGGCGAAGCAATCATTGTCACCAATGAGAAAGGGGTAATTGAAACGTTTAACCTCGCAGCACAAGCTATGTTTGATTATGACCCAGCTGAAATTATCGCTAAAAATATCGACACCCTCATCCCTAATTTCCTTCATAGTAGCCATGCTTTTGAGACAGAGGTACAAGCAACATCAACTAAAATTGGCGCACCTGGCAAATTTCGTGGGATTGTTGGGCTTCGAAAGAATGGTCCTAGCTTCTTAATGGACCTTACCCTTAGTGAAATATATTTAGACAATGAAAAAGTATTTACCTACATCTTACGTCACATTGCTGATCATCCAAAGGAAGAGTTAGTTCGGATCTCAACATACCTAGATGCTATTCTTCAGAATTTACCTGTTGGTGTTGCGATTCTGGAGGGGCCAGAATTTCGTTACTTTAAAATAAACCAAACACTTGCCAATCTTAATGGCCTGTCTATTGAAGACCATATTGGGAAAGCCATCGTAGAAATATTGCCACACGCTAAAGAGATGATAGTTCCGGAATTGATAAACATATTGGAAACAGGCGTACCAGTAATTCATCGAGAATTTACCATTGAGCTGCCGAGCAATCCAGGCCATCCAGTGAACCTAATCGATTGGCAGATCCCAATTTTAAACGAAGAGAAAAAGAAACAAGCTGTTGTTTCCATTGTTGTTGATGTTACTCAATTAACTGAAGCCCAAGCAATGCTGGTGCAGTCGGCAAAATTGGCATCAATCGGAGAAATGAGCGCAGGGTTGGCTCATGAGATTAATCAGCCTCTCGGGATTATCCAGGGGAGAGCAGAAATTGTAAAAGAACTCATGGATTCTAATGTCGAGATAGATAAGGGGAAAGTGCTTTATAATCTAGATAGGATAGAAAAAGAAGTATCTCGGACATCAAAGATAATCAAACATTTAGGGCAGTTTAGTCGGCAGGTATTGCTAGAAGAGCGCAAACATTTTGATGTTCGTTGGCTGATTGAAGAGTCTCTTATTCTTCAGGGTGATACGCTGCGCACTACGAGTATCGAAGTAAAAATTAATGTTATGGATGAGATTCCGCCAATTTATTGTGATTATGTCCAGTTTATTCAGGTGCTTACTAATCTAATCAGCAATGCAAAAGATGCTCTGTGCGACTCTGCAACCAAAGAAATTCATATTAACGCTTTTTTTGAAAATGAAAAAATATGTATAGATGTTATAGATACTGGTTGCGGCATGACATCAAAATTACAACAAAAGGTATTTGATCCATTTTTTTCGACCAAGACTGTTGGTGATGGTACAGGTCTAGGATTGTCTATTAGCTACGGCATCATTAAAAAACACGCCGGTAGGTTAACCGTTAAGAGCGAAGTAGGGCGCGGTACTACGTTCTCGATCTCCCTACCAATAGAGAATAAATCATGAGTAAAATACTAATTGTGGATGACGAAATAGCTTATAACGAACTCCTTAAAGATTACCTTGAATCACACGGTTACTCCGTCGTTTGTGCTTTCGATGGAAAGCAGGGGCTTGAACTTTATCATCAGGAAAAACCAGATTTAATAATTACGGATATAGTCATGCCAGACATGGATGGGATTGAATTGCTATTAAAGCTCACGAAGAAGGATGACAAGTTCCCATGTAAGGTAATCGCGATATCTGGTGGTGGCCGCATCAACGGGGGTGGATATTTAGCCACCTCTAAAATGCTCGGTGCTGATCAAATTTTTGAAAAGCCTTTCAAAATGGAAGATCTACGCAATTGCATAGAATCCATAATGCCATAAGATAATTTGTTCGCATGATTAAGTTCGATAGTCCGTCAAGTCTCCCTTTGTTCCTTTCAAAATAAAACCTTGACGTTATGCATCAGTCGATGCATAATTATTTGCATGGCCAGACCAATAGAATATGAAATAGACCAAGTGCTTGACTCTGCGATGACTATTTTCTGCGAGAAGGGTTTCGAAGCTACTAGCATTAGGGACCTTGTCAAGGCTACAGGCCTTACAAGCCGGTCACTTTATAATGTTTTTGACAGCAAAGAAGGGCTGTTTAAAGCATCTATTGAAAAATTCAGAGCTGAAAAGGCATCTGGACTATATGAGATGCTAGAAGAACAACGCGGGAAAGAGGCTCTTAAGTCGCTATTTGCCATGTTAACGCCCACTGAGCGTGGCAATGGCTGCCTTATGGTCAACACGCTGAATGAATGCAACAACGTTAACGACAGCTGCTTAGAAGTTGCCCAGAACCACATTAGAAAAATGGAAAGGCTTTTAACAACAAAGCTTACGGAAGCAAAAGAAGATAACGATTTTAGCGGCGATTGTGAACTAACAGCGAAGCTATTCATCTTGGTGATGCAGGGTGGAAGTGTTTACAGCCGAGACGAAAGTAATATCCCGTATATTGGACCTGTATATACAGAGCTATTGAACACATTAGGTTTATAACCTTTTTTTTGATCCGTTATGCATCGATCGATGCGTAACTGGTTAACCGAATTAGAACCCATTAAAAAGTTAAAGGCATGAGGAGTTTTATAATGAACGCACAAGCGAGAACCTTATTTGATCCACCCGAGTCATTCACCCCAGTGACATCACGATTTATCGTGATTCTAATGACAGTGTTTTTATTAATGGGGTTTAGTAGTGCCACATACGCAATGCTTGAACCAGAGGCGGTGGTAGAAATAGCGTCATCTAAGCTGTTATCCCAACTAGAACTCCATAAAGAAAGTTTAAAGAACGACAAACAATTATTAAAAGGAATGATTGAAGATTCGCTCCTACCCATAATTGATGAAGAAGCCTTCGCTAAGCGGGTGCTAGGAAAGGGCTGGAAAAAGGCTACTCCAGAGGAGAGGACACTATTTGTTAAAGGTTTGCGTAAACTATTAATCAAATCTTATGCAGGAGCGTTTTCTGTCATCGACGGCCACAAAATCGGTTTTGGTTCTACGCGTTATAATAAGAAAAAATCTAAAGCGATGGTGCGAGCGATCATATCCAAAGAGGGCTCAACCAATATTTTAGTGGATTTTAAGATGCTGAAGAGGAAGGGTGCTGAGGACTGGAGGATTTCTGATGTGGTCATTGAGGGCATCAGTCTCGCTAAAAGTTTCAATAGCCAATTTAGAGATCAGATCAAACGACAGGGTTTGAGCGAAACAATAGCATCACTTAATTAACGTAGTTTTTATGCGTACTGACAAATAATATTTGCCATTACGCATAATTCGGTAGAGATACCATCCAATACACCGCTTTTGAATCGATTAAGATGAAGCCCATCTTTACCTATTCTTAACATAGGCGTGTTAGGCTTTACTTTCCAACCGAACGGAGATGACCGCCTCTATGCCCAATGAACATATAGTTGTAGTAGAAGATGAGCCAGATATTCTTGAGGTGTTGAGATACAACCTAAAACGGGAAGGCTTTCAGGTAACAACTTCTCTCGATGGGGCAAAGGGGCTTGAGTTAATCTTGCAAAAACCTCCCGATTTGGTGCTGCTAGACCTTATGCTTCCTGGGCTGGATGGTTTAGATATTTGTCGCCATCTCAAAAACAATAGTCGAATGCAGCATATCCCCATTATTATGGTCACCGCTAAAGGTGAGGAGAGTGATGTGGTGCTAGGTCTCGGCATTGGTGCAGATGATTATATTACCAAACCCTTTAGTCCAAAAGAGCTTATTGCCAGGGTAAAAGCAGTGTTACGCCGTGGAAACACGGCTATATTAGCAACTAAGAACGATTGGGTTGACATCGATGGCTTATCAATCGATATTAGCAAATATAAAGTCATGTTGCATGGTAAGGAAATTAAACTTACAGCCTCTGAGTTTAAATTATTACATTATTTAGCGAGTCATCCAGGTCAAGTTTTTTCTCGAGAGCAGCTATTGGACCATACTTTTGGTAGTGGTGTAGTGGTAGTAGACAGAAATATCGATGTGCATATTCGAGCCATCCGTAAAAAGATTGGTGATGATCAACGTTATATAGAGACGATACGAGGTGTTGGATATCGCTTTAAGGAGTTAAGCTAGGTTACCATCGCATTTAGCTGATAAGAAAACCTGGGAGCGTCCAGGCCGAAGTTTTTTGATAACTAGGACCGTTAATACTACTATGTTTCGTTCTCGATTACTTTGGCGGCTTTATGCTGGCTATGTCTCAATTATTTCTATTTCCACGCTAATAGTTGGCACCTTGGTAAGCCAACAGGTTACGGAGAATGGGTTAAATGAAATACATCGCTCTCTGGCGGTTCGTACACAGTTCCTCGCAGAAATAGCCAAGGATTCACTACAAGATCATTCTCTACAAGACCAGTCCTTACAAGATCATTCGCAGCAAAACTTAAACAGTAGTTCGCTACAACAAATTGTCGTACGACTGGGGAACAATACTGAAAGTCGTCTAACGGTTATTGCTAACAGCGGCAAGGTGGTTGCTGATTCTAAAGAGTTGCCTATGAACATGGATAATCACGGTCAACGCCCTGAAATAATCGATGCTAAAGCTAACGTTGCGGCTACGATTTCGCGCTTTAGTCAGACTCTACAGCAACAAATGATGTACCGCGCGCAACAGGTAACAGCAAATCAAATAACCATAGGTTTTGTTCGGGTTTCATTACCTTTGAGCACAATAGATGAAAAATTAAAACAACTGCGAGTAATTGTTTTATTTGGAGCCAGCCTAGCTGCCGCAGCTGCCCTCATACTGGGTTTTTACGTTGCAAAACGTTTTTCAGCCCCACTCATTCAGATGACAGAAGTTGCAGAGGCAATCTCACAAGGAGACTATGATAAGCGCATCACGGTTAGACACCGGGATGAGATAGGCCAGTTAGCTACAGCCTTTAACCGTATGGCCAAGAATTCAGAGCAAAGAATGGCAGAGATAACTGCCGATCATAAACGGTTGGCGATGGTTTTTTCCGGTATGGTGGAAGGGGTTATTGGTGTTGATCATCATCAAAAGATTATCCATGTAAATCAAGCTGCGGCTAAACTGCTTGAACTATCGATGACAACATGTCTTAACAAACCAATCTGGGAGCAAGTTCGCATCCAAGAAATTACCAACGCGTTAGAACAAGCTTTAGAGACAAGAGAAGTCGTTAAAACACAAATGCGGCGCCCATCTGAAACTGATGATCTAGTTGTTAATATCAATGCAGCAATTCTTAGCAATGAAGCCGGCGAGGTAACAGGAGCTGTTATCGTGCTGCACGACATATCGGAACTTGACCGACTGGAACGAATAAGGCGTGATTTTGTTGCAAATGCATCCCACGAACTTAAAACTCCCATTACGGCTATTCGTGGCTTGGCGGAAACCATTCTCGACGACGCGGATATGGAGGTGGATGTTCGCCACAGTTTTATCGAAAAAATTAATTCTCAAAGCTTACGCCTTTCACAGCTGGTTACTGATCTAATGACCCTTTCTCGATTGGAGTCAGATCAGAATGCACCTAATGAACAACAAGTTGATCTAACAGAGATAGTTCGAAGTTCAACATCCAATGTCAAAACTGTCTGTGATGAAAGGCAACTAACTTTGACTGTACAGATCGACCAAAAAGACAAAATATCGATTTTTGGTGATATGCAGGCGCTAAGTCAATTAACCGATAATTTGATTGATAATGCCATTAAATACACTCCCTCTGGCGGTACTATTACTGTATCTCTGAAAAACGAAGAAAATGAGGTGCAACTGTCGGTAACAGACACCGGTATCGGCATTAGCCATCACTATCAACAGCGAGTATTTGAACGTTTCTACCGCGTGGATAAGGCACGTTCAAGGGAGCTAGGTGGTACAGGGTTGGGTTTATCTATCGTTAAAAATATTGCAGAGCAACATGGAGGCTCGATTTCAATTAAAAGTCAGCAGGGTAGTGGATCTACCTTTAGGGTAGTATTCCCTATCTGATTTTCTATCAGCCAATATCTTCGTCTTATCGGCACACCACCTATATTATTGACGCTATCAAAATATTTATCTATTTATGCGTGCTTTTTAATAGTTTCTTAATCATCTCTTTACAGTACCAGTGGAAAATCTCTCTCATCGAAAACGTAAGCAATCAAGCGAACGACTTCGACCATTAAACGCTAATTAGGGAAAAAAATAATGAAGAGAGTCTGCCTGACACTTGCGTAGCTCTTGGTTATGCAATTAAATTTTAGCCGATGCTAACAGGCTCTGAAAGATTTCAGGCTCGATGAGTAAACCTTTAACTCAATCTTTATCTTTTCTTAACATTAGCAAGAGAAACTTATTCCATGAAAATTAAATCTACAGTGAGTACTAAAAATATGCGAACCAAAAATATAATGCGTTTCACCGTATTGTTAACCTCCCTGTTAATCGCCCTGTTAACTACAGGGTTAACAAGCGTTAGCTATGCTGGAGAGCGCCTTAGGGGTACAGTATCGATGGATGGATCCAGTACCGTGTTCCCCATCAGCGAGGCAGTCGCTGAAGAATTCTTAAGTGTGCAACCTAGGGTTCGCGTTACCGTGGGAGTATCCGGTACCGGCGGCGGCTTTAAAAAATTCCTCGCTGGTGAGACTGACTTCAACGATGCTTCCAGGCCGATTAAGTCCAAAGAAATAAAAGTAGCAAATAGAAAAGGGGTTGAGTTTCTGGAGTTGCCTGTCGCTTACGATGGACTCTCAGTTGTCGTAAATAAAAAGAATTACTGGGTAGATAACCTAAGTGTGGCGGAACTTAAAAAGATCTGGCAACCGGGTAGTAGAGTAAAGAATTGGAGTGATGTTCGCCCCGGCTGGCCCTATTCGCCCATTCGCCTCTATGGCCCAGGCACAGACTCAGGCACTTTTGACTATTTCACCGAAACTATTAATGGCAAATCAGGCAGATCACGGCCTGATTATACCGCCAGCGAAGATGACAACACCTTAGTTCAAGGCGTTAGTGGCGACCCCTTTGCTCTGGGCTACTTTGGTTTTGCTTACTATGCAGCAAACAAAAATAAGTTAAAGCTAGTAATAATCGATGGTGATAATGGTCTTGTTGCACCCTCGGCTACCACTATCAATGACGGCAGCTACGCGCCACTTTCTCGGCCTCTATTTATCTATCTACGTAAAGACGCCCTGGATCGACCAGAAGTACAGGCATTCGCAAAATTCTATATCAAGAATGCGGCTCAGCTTGCAACCGAAGTAGGTTATATCCCGCTACCAGAGTATGTATATCAACGAGCTCTTGCTCGGATTAAGAATCGCGATGCTGGCACAGCGTATAATGTTCCCACCAGTGCCGCAAACTTACTATTACCTTAATGGTAATGATTATGGATAGGTTTATGACAATGGGTACCTTTCGTTTAGTAAAAAAAGACTGCATTAATAACAGAGGTACCCGATGGGGAGAGTCGCTGATTCATTGCGGGCTGGCTCTCTGCACTCTAATATCTATCGTGACCACATTCGTAATCATTGCAATTTTAGCTAAAGAATCTTTTGGGTTTTTTGAAGAGGTATCTCCCGTAGAGTTTTACTTTGGCACACGCTGGGTTCCATTACTGGAACCCAGTTCCTACGGAGTATTACCATTGGTGTGGGGCACCTTAAGCGTCACTTTTGGCGCGGCACTTATTGCGATCCCTATAGGCTTAGCGAGTGCTATTTACCTTAGTGAATACGCATCGCACCGAGTACGCTCCATAGTAAAACCTTTATTAGAGTTGCTAGCAGGTATTCCCACGGTAGTGTATGGATATTTTGCTCTGACGTTCATCACTCCCTTACTAAAAACAGTATTGCCCGAGATACAGGTGTTTAATGCTTTAAGTGGCGCCATCGTGGTGGGCATCATGGTATTGCCGATGATCGCCACTCTAAGTGACAATGCGTTACGGTCGGTGCCGGACACGTTACGTCAAGGAGCCTACGCATTGGGCGCGACCTCCTATGAAGTAACCACACAAGTGGTGGTGCCAGCAGGGTTGTCTGGCGTCATGGCTTCATTTTTATTGGCAATATCCAGGGCGATAGGAGAAACCATGGCGGTTACCCTAGCCGTCGGGGCTACACCTAATATGTCTTTTACGTTACTAGAAAGCATTCAAACTATGACAGCTTACATCGTTCAAATCAGTCTAGGTGATACTCCCGCGGGCGGGATTGCTTATCAGACATTGTTTGCAGTAGCGGGTTTTCTATTCCTGATCACCTTGTTGTTGAATGTTTTGTCCCAGTGGTTTTTGAATCGTTATCGAGAGGTCTATGACTAGTGAATATTTTAAATGGATCGGCATACCCAAACAATGGGGTGCATCTTAATAAGCGTCACCGAAAGGCTAAACTATTTTCGATGTTATGTTCCTTGGTTACTTGGCTAGGGGTTGCGCTATTAGGCGTTCTTCTCTATCAAGTATCGAGTGACGGGTTTAAGTGGTTGGATCTACAGTTTCTGACTAGCTTTCCTTCACGCTTTCCCTATAAAGCGGGAATTAAGTCAGCATTGGTAGGTACTCTCTGGTTGATCAGCATGGTAGCTTTCATCGCGATTCCAATCGGTGTAGCTACGGCTCTCTACTTAGAGGAGTTAAGTGGACAGGGCCGCATGAACCGATTAATCGAACTTAACATTTCAAATTTGGCCGGAGTACCGTCTATTGTTTATGGCATCATTGGACTAGCCGTCTTTGTACGTGGGTTAGCGTTAGAACGCAGCCTTGTAGCTGGCGCGTTAACGATGAGTCTGTTAATTCTACCGGTAATTATAATTGCTAGCCGAGAAGCCATTAAATCGGTACCAATGAGTATTCGTCATGCTGCCTTCGCACTAGGCGCTACCCGCTTGCAAACTGCTAGGGACCATGTTCTTCCGGCCTCATATTCAGGTATTTTAACGGGGGTTATTCTTGCGCTATCACGGGCTATTGGGGAAACAGCGCCACTCATTATGATTGGAGCGTTAACATATGTAGCATTTTTGCCGGAAGGCCCCATGGATTCTTTTACAGCTCTACCTATTCAAATTTACAACTGGGTTTCACGCCCCCAACAAGAATTTCATCAACTCGCAGCTGGAGGCATTATTGTCTTGTTAGCTGTTCTTTTGATGATGAATACAATAGCCATTGTTATAAGATATAAAACCGAACGGAAATACAAATAATGTCGCTGCTTATACCTCATGATATTCCCCAAGCCATAACAAAACATATCAGTAAACCAATGACGGAGGAGGCGGTGCTCAATTTGAATCATGTGAGCATCAAATACTCCGATAAAACGGCGGTAAACGATGTGTCCTTTGTCATAGCAAAACATAAGGTAACCTCTATTATCGGACCTTCCGGTTGTGGAAAAAGTACCTTGCTACGGTCTTTGAATCGGATGAATGATTTTATACCCGGCGTCTCAATTGACGGTGAAATCACCTTTAATAACCAGGATCTATATAGCAAAGGTGTTGATGCGGTAGAGGTTAGGCGGCGTATCGGAATGGTATTTCAAAAACCCAACCCGTTCCCAAAATCCATATACAAAAATATTGCTTGGGGGCCTAGCATTAATGGTTTTGATGGTTCAATGGAGGAATTAGTCGAACGCTCATTAAAACAAGCCGCCTTGTGGAACGAAGTAAAAGATCGATTGCATGAGTCTGCTCTAAGTCTTTCTGGTGGTCAACAACAACGCCTTTGTATTGCCAGAGCGCTAGCAATGGAACCCGATATTTTATTAATGGATGAACCCTGTTCCGCACTGGATCCTATTTCTACAGCGCACATTGAGGATCTAATTTTTGAATTAAAATCTCGCTATACCATTGTTATCGTCACCCATAACATGCATCAAGCGGCGCGTATTTCAGACTATACCGCTTTTATGGAAATGGGAGAGTTGATTGAGTTTGATGTTACAAATGAAATATTTACTCGGCCTAAACAAAAGCGAACAGAAGAGTACGTAACAGGTCGATTTGGCTAACTTTATTGCAACCTTCATTAATAAGAGGATATTATGTCACTCCATTTACAAAGAGACTTGGACCATCTAAAAAAAGAAATACTCCAATTAGGTAGCATGGTGGAAACCGTGATTAATAACGCTATCATTTCGCTTACAGAGCGGCGGCCAGAACTAGCAGAAAGAGTCTTTGAAGAAGAAAAACTGATTAATTCCAAAGAAGTATTGATAGAGGAAGATTGCTTAAAGATCCTAGCGTTGCATCAACCGGTTGCTGTTGATCTGCGTTTTATTGTAGTGGTATTAAAAGTTAACAATGACCTTGAGCGCATGGGGGATTTAGCGGTTAATGTTGCTAAACGTGCCATATTTCTAGCAAGTAAAGAACCCATCCCATGCCCAATAGAATTTACCGATAACATGCCCAAAAACATCCGCACCATGGTACATGATAGTTTGGATGCGTTAGTAAAATTGGACCTAAAGCTTGCTTGTAAGGTAATAGCGATGGATGACGAAGTCGATGATGTGAATCGTCAGATGTATGCCGAAGCTCAAAAGCTTATGGAAGACGACCCATCAACCATTAAGCGAGCAATAGGTATGCTTTCGTCGTCGCGCTACCTTGAAAGGATTGCAGATTTGGCAACCAATATCGCGGAAGACGTCATCTTCATGGTGGAGGGGGAGGTGGTTCGACATCAAATTAACTAACTATTAGCCTCCTGCTCTTTTATTGCTTTTTACCTGTAACGCGCTTTCAAAGACCAACCTTGACACTTTAAATCGTAGAACTTTCGAGTTTTAGCTTTACTTCCTAATGATAATGGTTATCATTAGCGTTATGTAAAGGTTATGAAGGATTGGATATGTGTTTACCCTCAGGTGAAAGTTCTACCCCAACAGTCATAGGTCTACCGCAGTTATCAAACCGCCAAAAACTTTGGCAGATAGAATCAGCGTACCACTGCAGCATCATTGGTACTTGCCTATCGGTTACGGAACTACGCCAGGTTGCTAGTAAATTTAATCTTATGGCTGAAAGCAACGCTACAGATTATGAATTGCACGGATTATTTGTACAGTCTGCCTATTTGCAAACTGATTCAATACGGCTAATCAATAGGTTACTAGAAGAAAAATACAGTCAAACGGTCAAGCAGTTCAATAACGCGAGTACTGAGTTAGAGATGGCTCATCTATGGAATGAGGCGGTCGATAACGGTGATGTTGCCGGCGCCTTTTGGGCGATAATTGCACGGTACAATGTCTCCGATCGCTTAGTACAACGGGTTATTGGTGAGGTGCATATGTTGTCTCATCTTTCCGGAGCGCGGTGCCATGGTGGTAGTAATTTACGTGAGGAAAAAATGCCAACCAACAATGCCTATGAGATTAACACCCAGCTTGCAGGAGAGCGGTTACGGAAACAAGCCACAGAAATAGTAACGTTGCGCGCAGAAAATAAACGCCAGCATCGCTTGATACTGGACTTAGAAGAACTGGTTGCGAAATCTAAATAAGATAACGTGGCAGAGTAATTTCACGAAAAGGAGAAATCTAATGTCAGGTATTCGATCGTTAATTATTTCAACATCAGTGGTTGCAACTATTATGACGGTGGCTTTTGTTAGTGGAAAAAACTTCACCGAGGCACCTATAGACAGTAGGGCAACCGAACTGTTAGTGGAAAAATAGGGACAAATTATAGGTTGATTCTTCCATATTACCTTTTAGTGAAAATTCAATGAATCTAAAAAAGGCAAGGGCGGGGTGTTAGTTGCACCATAGCGGGTACATCGTTTTATACTAGATTAATAATGTGATTGGAAAAGTAACAAAGCCCGTAAACTAAAAAGCAATCAAGGCGGATTTACCGATATTGATGGCGTAGGTGATATCAAGGAAGAAGAGTTAGGCGAGTGGGATGGTACTCGTAATACAATCTGATCGTTTTTAATGTGGCGTTTTCTTCGATAGATTGGGGGGCTCATGGATGATCCCTTTCTCGTTTTTAAAGCGGATGCCAGTTTTGTCCAATTCGTAGCGCTGTCAGAATCACTGGGACGCGATCTTAGCAAATTTACAAATGATGCGGCAGTTTTTAACGAAGACCTACAAACTAAAGTTGACCAAGAGGTGAATGATCTTATTGTTACTGCTGAATCTGTAATGCTTATTTTTGTTTCGATAAGCTTGTTGTTCGCAGCCTTTAATGTGTTTTTTGTTAGAAAAACAATTACCCATCCAATAACCGTGACCGTAGGTATTGCGGAACGAATGGCCAAAGGCGATTTCACCATCCATACCGATATTGAGGGTGGCGACGAGGTATCACGCTTAAGGTCATCCTTGGGCGAAACTGGCGCTACCATTGCTGGCATTGCAAGATCTATTCGAAAAGTAGCTAAACAAATTGTTAGCGTGTCTGGAGAACAAGAAACAGCGGCAAAAGACCTTGAACTAACCAGTAGCGAGCAAGCGGGAGACACAGGATCTGCAGCGGCGGCAATAACGAAAATAATAGCGTCTTTCGATGGCTTATTGGAAGCAGCTTCGGATGCGGGTAGCAACGCAAAAAGTGCCGCTGACAATGCACTAATCGGCGGAAAAATTGTTGAGAAATCAGTTCAGTGCATGAAGATATCTTCAACTACGGCTTCAGATACCTCTAATACGTCGCAAGAGCTAGGGGAGAGCAGTACATCCATTGGAAAAATCATTAATGTCATAAATGGAATCGCCGCTCAAACCAATTTGTTAGCGTTAAATGCAGCGATTGAGGCTGCTCGAGCCGGGGAGTCCGGTCGAGGCTTTTCAGTGGTGGCTGACGAAGTTCGAGCGTTAGCGGATAAAACAGCAGTTGCCACCAACGAAATTAAAGTGATGATTGATAAGATTCAGAGTGACGTTCAAAAATGCGTTGATTCAATGGACAAAGGCAGTGAAGCCGTTAATGAAAGCATGGATTTGGTGTTGTCCGCCAGTTCGGAGATGGAGAATATTGTTAACTCGTCCCACAGTTTAACAGCGCAGATTGGCAAATTTTCAGAAATTGTTACAGTCCAAGCTAAAACGGTATCAGAGGTTGCTGTGCGAATCGAAAGTATAGCGAAGGGTGCAGAAGATAATGCCATTAAGAGCAAAGAGCTTAAGGAAGCATCCTCCTATTTTTCAGAATTATCCACTACATTAGAACATGCAGTGGATTGGTTTAGGTATAAATAATAAAAGAATCCTGCAAAAATACTTACAAGTCTGTTAGAAATGCTATTAGTGCATTGCGGTCATTACTATCAAATTTTAACACGGCATTCTTGGCATTCAGCGCCTCACCGCCATGCCAAAGTATAGCTTCCATAATCGTCTGTGCACGTCCATCATGTAAGAATGTCGCTTTGGGATCAACGGTATGGGTCAATCCCAACCCCCAGAGTGCTGGGGTGCGCCATTCTCTGGCACTGGCACCATATTCAACTAACACGGAACCAGGTACGCTTCTATTTTCTACGGTAAAATCGGCTAAGTCCTCACCCATATCGTGTAATAGCAGGTCGGTATAAGGAAAAATTGTTTGATTTGACAATTCTGGGTGATCATCACTAATGCCCGTTTGGTAACTTTCTACATGGCAGCTGTTGCAGCCAGCGTCAGTGAATAGTTTTTTACCTTGTTTTACATCTTTAGCATAAGCATTGCGGCGAACAGGGACTGCTAAGTTGTGTGAGTACAGTTCGATAGCATCCAGCACCTTAGTGGAAACTTCAAAGGCATAACTACTGTTGCTATCTCCGTTGCCGGTAGGGGATACAACACAATCGGCTTGATGTTGTAGGCAGTTTTCACTAGAGAAGATCTCATTGGTTAGTCCCATATCACCTAGAAATGCCCCAGCTGCTTGTTGACGCAGAGTAGGTTGACCCGCTTTCCATCCGAAGCGACCTAATTCTACTTGATGGGTTATGTGATTCATCACATGGTTAGCCTTTCCAGAGATCGCGTCGCCATCACTATCGTTTATATCTTCATAGGCTAAAATGTCGACTTCCGGAATAAGCGCTAGTAAACCAAGTCCAATCATTGGTGGTGCGACCCTTGCGGAAAATACTGCATCGTCATTAAAGTCGTAACCTTGGCTAGCGTAGTTACTGGTTAAGTGCCATTGCGGCTTGCGTAG
>NVXL01000100.1 GCA_002746115.1 Alteromonadaceae bacterium | reverse complement strand
GCAGCCCCTTTTTTTGTTTATCAGTTCTCTCTCTCTGAGTCCCGCTTGAAGTCAACACCCAATCCCCCAGCCCCAATCCCAACCTCCTAATCAAAGTGTATGTTGTCGCTTGCTGCTGCCTTCTCTTCTGGGTGTTTACAAATAGCTAAATATTGGTATTGTTTTGATGCAGATACTCGTCGATGCGGTAGCGTAAAAAACTGAAAGGCAGGCAGGCAGGTAGAGAGAAGAGCGGTATGAAAATTAGGACAGCAAAAGCGTCAGATTACGAAACGGTTTGCAATCTTTGCAAAGAACTCGATGATTACCATGCTCAGATTTTCCCTGAGCGGGTCAAAGGCTATGATTGTGCGTCCAGGTCTACAGAAATGTATCGCTCGTATATTGAGGGCGACGATAGAGACCTTTTTATCGCATCCATTGATGATGAGCCTGTTGGTTTTCTAAATCTGCGTATAGAGGATATTCCCGGTCGGGTTATGAGCGCAGCGCGGAAATTTGTCTTGGTTGATAATATTTATGTATCAGAGGCCTATAGGTCAACGGGTCTTGGTAGGCTGCTAATGGAGCATACGCTGTCATGGTCTAAGGGCAGGCATAGAGAGGATGGAGTTGCAGGTGTTTAACGCTAACAAGGGCTCGGTTGAATTTTATCAGTCCTTAGGGTTTAAGCCGCTATTAGCAAGGTTTGAGCTTGAGTAAAGTAAGGTAAGCCAGTTTTCGTTACGCTCAAGCGGCAAAGCGGGGTATTCGTTGCTCCTTATTAAAAAACAACCTAACGAGTAGTTGTTGAGTTATATAGGGGTGTTTTTTGATCAGTTCGGGCTTTTATTTCCTTTAGAAAACAAGTACTATCCCCACTCGCAGGCTTCGAGCCACTAGTTTGTAGCGCCGAAATCCATCTATTCTAGCGATTGATTGGCGTAGATATTTAATAAAAAGGAAAATACATGAAACGAGTTCTCTCTCTATTTTTAGTTCTAACCCTCCCTCTCTTTGTCGGCTGTGCAGTTACCCCGCAGTACAATGTTAGTTTTGATGAGCAGGTTTGGGAAAATAAAGAGCAAAAAGTGGGTGTTTATGTTTCGGCAATCCCCAAAATTCGAAGCCAGGTTCCCGGTGCTGGTTGTCTACTATGCTTGGCTACGGCCTCAGCAATTCACGCCCCTATCGCTAAGCACATCAAAACCCAGTCAACTGAAGACTTGCAAAGTGTAAAAGCTGAGCTTATTGCAAAGCTTCGCGATAAAGGCATGGATCTTGTTGTTATTGAAGACGAGATTGATCTTCGTAAAATAAAAAATAATAAAGTAAAGGGTGAAAATGTCGCTAAGAAAGACTATTCAGCGTTTGGGACAAAATACGGGATTGATCGACTATTTGTATTGGATATAACATATGTTGGCTCCGTTCGTAATTTCGCCAACTATATTCCTGTCGGCGACCCTTTTGTTTCTATTTCCGGCACAATGTACCTAGTTAACACCACCACAAATACCTACGAGATGTATGAAGCGATAAACATTCAAAAATTCGCGGAAGGTAAGTGGAAAGAAGCACCTAATTATCCCGGTCTTACCAATGCATTTTATACTGCGATTGAATTAGCCAAAGACGACATTCTAGATCTTACTGTCGGCTATTAAGCAATATTAGCTGCTTCAAAATGATGCCTTAGAGTTTGCAAGAACTCTAAGGCATTTTTTAATAAAAAGGATTGAATTATGTCTAAATTTCCCCTCTTATTCTCATGCATCGCGGTCGTGTTTTCTTCTTGTGGCTCTACGGTCGCTACTAAAGAAGAGTCTATCCCTAAAGAGTTTGTCGATGCTTATTCATTGACTATTGCTGACGAAAATAATATTAATTATTCCGGCTACTTAAATTACGATAATTATTCAAATCAAGCCGGTGTTAATGGAGCAATGTATTCGGGGTATAATGCGGGGTCCTTCCTTGCTACTGTACTAGCTCATGCGATGGTGTCGAAGTCGGTTGACGCAAAAAAGAAACGTAAATTTAAAGCAGAGAGCGATGAATTTTTGTCGGTGTATGAGTCATCAATTAATACTGTGACCTCGGGTTTTTTGACTGCTAACTTTATTGAAAGCCTTGAAGGGGAGAACTCCTCTGTACCCGTATCGGTTGTTCCGTCTATGGAGGCGCATCAAATCGGTAAAGGACATATTTTGAGTCAGCCAAGCTTTGTTGTAACACAGGACGTAACGACGATTATCATTAGTAACAGAGTTGCTCTGTTTAATCATGGTGAGCTGGGCGTACTTAAAGCTGCCGGTGAGAGGAAGAAGCGTAAGGGTTCTTCTTCAAGTAGAACGCCAAAACCCGTATACTCGAACACGATGGTCATCATTAATAATTTGGCAACAGAGGGTGATGTTGTTGGAGATAATGCAGTTCGTGTCGGCAATGATAACTTAGGCGCATTGAGCTCTGAGTTGTTTGATCAGTCGCTTCGTTTGATGCTTACAAATATGGACGCACAAGATGACGTTGACGGCAAAGCGGAGACAATAAAATTTCATATTGGCTCGAACTTTCGTGTCGAACGAGGTGTTGTCCTAGAGAAGACTTGTGATCGAGTGGTGTTTAAAACGCTGCGCGGTTGGATAAAATCCGTACCGCAAGAGAGTCAGTGTAGTGAACAGGCGCAACTGTAAACTATATGGCGCGCTATCCGGATTATAAGGCGCGCTATTTATACCGGCTACATATATCGTAACTAGCCATCCTCTCCTGTCTTATATGAACTAAAAAGGCCTAATGGAGTTTATTCATTAGCGTTTTTTAACCCAATTTTAAAGCGTAACATTGATTACGGAATCATTAAAACCGCTCAAATTTTTTTTCCATCAAGATCACTGTGCACTTTTTTTCACCTTATTTGGCTGTGGTGGCGGATTAGCTGGTGCATTTTTTGATATGTCATCATATTTATAGCGCAATTCGAAATTATGCCCACTTAGTCTAGGACGCTACAGTAGTGTGTTATGAATACTGAATTTACCTATCTGCAAAAACTAAATTACGGATTTGACTACACCCATATCTTAATCGCTACTATTTTTGCTCAAAAATGTAAACGCCTCATCCAAAGACTTAAAAAATAGAATTTCTTGCCCTGCTTCTGACATGGCCTGACAAAACGTTGAAAAAATATTTGATTCAATACTTTTTTCACTCACCATCATCAGCTTCCCTACGCGAGCTGATCGCCGGCTGGCGATCAGCCGGCCGATGACCTTAGGATCGAAATGCACGTTTGCAAACCCACTGATGCCGTTCAAGTCCCAGATTACATTAGTGTGAAGGCTGTATTCGCGCCTTGCGTAGAGATCTGAAATGCTACTCACAAACACTTCACCTGAAACTTCACCGTTAACTGTGACTAAAAAACAATCTTTTGCGGATAAAAACTTAACATCAACTTTCATATCTTGGCTCCCAAAAAAAGCAATATAATTTAATCCAGTAATTACTTACGCGGCTAATTCACCAGTATGCCGAATAGGTATTTATTTATGCGACACGATAAACTTTGGAACCTGCGAGAGTGGAACCTCATAATCAACGGCACCCAACTTAACGGCTTCCTTTGGCATGCCATAAACCACACAGGTCTCACTATCTTGAGCGATTGTTTTAGCGTTAACGTTATGCATTTCTTTCATGCCCCGTGCGCCGTCATCCCCCATTCCTGTGAGTATTACACCGAGCGCTTTGCTCCCCGCATATTTGGCGACAGAGCGAAATAAAACATTCACTGAGGGTTTGTGTCGACTCACTTGCGGGCCATCTTTAACTTGCACGCTCACACCGGCTCGGTTCACATGTAGCATCATGTGCTTTCCTCCGGGAGCAAGCAGTACTCGCCCAGAAATCACCGCATCGCCGTCCTCCGCTTCTTTCACCGTGAGCTGGCATAAGCTGTTGAGGCGATCGGCAAAGGCTTTGGTAAACTTCTCTGGCATATGCTGAACAATTAAAATGGGCAAGGTATTCGCAGGTAACGCGGTCAGCACCGCTTCCAGAGCCTGGGTTCCCCCAGTAGAGGCGCCAATTGCAATTAGGGGCGTCGAGCTAATCGCCCCTGACGTGTTTTTCGGGAGCATGGCATCTGCGGTTAATTTTTGCGGTGTGCGGGGAATCGGCACAAAGGCTTTGGGTTTGGCGGCGGCCATGTTGGCCTTGGCTGCGGTGCGCACCGCAGCGACTAATTCCACGGAGGCTTCCTCCATTGAGCAATCCAAGCTGATTTTGGGTTTAGCGACCACGTCAATAGCTCCCAAACTCAGCGCTTGCAGTGATACTCGAGAGCCTGCCTCGGTTAACGTTGAACACATAACAACGGGTGTAGGTCGTTCAGCCATAATTTGTTTTAAAAAAGTAATGCCATCCATGCGCGGCATTTCTACGTCGAGAATAATCACGTCGGGCCATGTTTTCTGCATTTTTTTCTGAGCAAATATTGGATCTTGAGCTACGCCAATAACGTCGATTCCGGGAACTGAATCGAGAAAATCTGAAAGTACTTTTCGAACAACAGCCGAATCATCAACGATAAAGACTTGTATAGTCATTTATCCCCCTTACCATTTTCAATGGTCGATTGCAGGGGCTCATGTTTGACCCAAACATCACCGTTGGCCACGTCAAATACAATACGACGATGCCCCGTTTCCCCAACGTGAGCGACCAGTAGCGGGATGTTGTGTTCAGCTAAATGTTTAAGTGCCGCTTCAGTATTTTTAGTTCCGATACTGTCGTCGTGAGTGAGGGTGTTGATCGCTAGCATATTACTTCCGCCAAATATTTTTGCCTGGTAGTCGCTGAGCGGGGTGCCGAGTTTTTGTGCTTCGCGCTCGAATAATGCCATAGCCGAATCCGAGTATCGGCCGCCGCTAATGGCTATATCTCTTGCGCCGTGAGCCATCGAGGGGCATCTAGGCAAAAGGAAGTGACACATACCGCCGACGCGAAGCCTAGGGTGCCATAAGGTGATCGCGACACACGAGCCTAATAAGGTATGAATGCGATCTTGAGCCGTCGAAAAATAAAATTCGCCGGGGTTCAAATGGTATTCGTCACCGCTGTGGGTCGTATTTGTCGGTTTTGGCATAGCTACGGCACTCAAGAGTTCCACTCCCCCTATAATTTCTGGTAGACCGCAGGGGTGACTAGGTTTAAGCCAAGCTGAAAGCTTCTAATCGATTCTGAATGTCCTATGAATAGGTAGCCACCGGGGCGTAGTTTATCGACTATTTTTTTAATCACAATTTTTTTAGTCTCGTCATTGAAGTAGATGAGCACGTTTCGCAAAAAGATGACATCAAATGACCCGAGATTGGGAAGTGGTCGTTGAAGGTTAATCTGTGCAAAACGCACTCGTTGGCGAAGTTCGTTCGCGATAAGCAATAGTCCCTCATGCTCTCCGGTGCCTTTCAGGCAGTATTTTTTTAGATAGGCTTGAGGGATTCCTTCAATACGCAGCTGCTGATACAGACCCCGGCTTGCCGTCTCTAGTACTCGATGGCTGATATCGGAACCGAAAATATCCCACCGAGAGGAATTAAGTTGGTCGTCAAGTAGCATTGAGAGGCTGTAAACTTCCTCCCCAGTAGAGGAGGCGGCACTCCATATTTTCATGGGTTTACCACGCGGCCAAGACTGAAGCACCTGATCTTTCAAGAAATCAAAATGTTTGGGTTCCCGGAAAAAATAGGTTTCATTGGTCGTGAGTAAATCGGTGGCGACTTGCCGTTCTCCATCCGCAGGTGAAGACATAACAATGTCGTAGTATTGCTGAAAGCTCGATAGATTATAATGACGAAGTCGCTTATTAAGCCGAGAGCTGACCAGAGTTTTTTTTCTCGAGCTTAGGCTGATCCCTGCGTGGTCGAAAATAAAGGATTGAAATAAGGCAAACTCAGTATCATTGATATCGCAATCCATCAAAATCACCTTGATTAAATTTTGAAAAATCCGCTATAGATATATGCGAAAGGTTCACCGCGTTTTATCGTTCAGTAAACACAACTCATCAATGGATAAGATCGTGTCCACGTTGAGTAAAATTAATAAATCGCCCTCATTTTTTGCCATGCCCTGTATAAAATCAGGGCGTATTTTGGTGCCAAAAGAAGGCGCATTCTCGATGTTAGTCAATGCAACATCGAGTACGTTAGAAACCTCGTCGACAGTGATGCCGACATCTACATGTTCACCCTCGTTGCGTACGTCAACGATAATAATACTGGTTTTTTTTGTGCCTTCGGAGGCCTTCCGTCTAAAGCGCCGAGCCAAATTGATAACAGGCACGATGCTACCACGCAAGTTAATGACCCCCTCCACCGTATCGGACATCATGGGAACACGCGCCACCTCTTGGTGATCAATAATTTCTCGTATGTTTAAAATATCAATACCGTAGGTTTCCCTATTCACTGAAAATGTTAAATACTGAGCATAACTCTCGTTCGCAGCACTCGGAGATACTTGGTTTGCATTATTAGCTGATTTAATGTTCATATTAAAAGCGCTTAAATTTGGATTCATCAATATTTGACTTGGAGGCCTGTCCAACGACGACAGGTGATGTTGTATTCGAATAAACGGATGCTGGCGCTGAAGCGTTTGAAGCGTTTGAAGGGCTCTGTGCGGGCTCGTTATTATTGTCGACACTGAAAAAAGAAATGACCTGCTGAAGGCTGCGAGCTTGAGCTTGAAGCTCTTCCGCGGTTGCGGCCAGTTCCTCGGAGCCTGCGGCATTTTGCTGGGTTATGGTATCCAGCTGTTGCATCGCACTTGAGATTTGACTCACCCCACAGGACTGCTCATCGGAAGCGGCGCTAATTTCCTGAACTAATTCGGCTGTTTTAGCAATGTCGGGCACCATTTTTTCGAGTAGCCCGCCTGCACGCTGTGCGATGGACACACTGCTTGTCGTTAAGATGCTGATTTGAGAGGCCGCTACCTGGCTTCGTTCGGCTAGTTTTCGAACTTCTGCTGCCACCACAGCAAAGCCCTTGCCGTGGTTCCCGGCTCGCGCAGCTTCGATTGCCGCATTGAGTGCAAGCATATTGGTCTGATAGGCGATATCTTCGATGATTGATATTTTCTCTGCGATTTCCGACATTGCGCTTACCGTCTCACTTACGGCATCTCCGCCGTCTTTTGAGGCGATGGCCGATTCTTGGGCAATGGTATTAGTTCGATCGGCATTGGCATTGTTTTGGCTGATTGACGCGCCCATCTCTTCAATAGACGCACTGATTTCCTCCACGCTTGCGGCTTGTTCGGTGGCGGAACCACTTATTAAATTCGCGGTATTACTAAGCTGAGTGGATGCCGTGGTGATTAGGTCGGTATTCTCTCGTATTTTCAGCACGACATTAATTAAATTATCTCGCATCGACAAAACAGAGGCATACACGCCGACGGCATTACCCTTACTTTGCACTTGCTCGTCAATGGTGATATTACCTGAGGCAATCCGCTCGGCCATCAATTTCAAATCAGATGGATCAGAACCCAATAGGTGTAAAATGTTGCGTAACAACAGCATTAGACCTGAAATAATAAAAATGGCTACCCCCAAAAGTGATGATACAAATAAGGTGTTAGCTTGAGCCGAATGAGTAGAAAATTCGGCTTTATTTTGCGCTAGAAGCTCGGGGAGAGATGTGTTAATGGATTTCAGTGCCTCCTCCGTGTGATGCACGTTGGTTCGGAAATCGGCTTGAATTTTTGCTTTTGCTTGCACATTGTAGGCGAGTTTTTGAAAGGCGCCCTGATATACCTCCATTAGGGTTAAGGCCTTGGTACGATCGTGGGTACTCAACTTGCTTTTCCTGAGCAAAGCGATAAAGGCTTGATGTTCGTTCTTATTTTTATCCACATACGTCATGTCACTTCGCGCCAGAAAGTCTTTTTCGTGTCGGCGCATCGTGAGCATCGAAACCCTAAGTTTTAATTCCCCCGAGTTTGTCACAAGTTCTTCAACATCGTGCACTGCGGCGCGCAGTTCGCCCTTTAATCCATCATTTTTTGTTAAGCCGGTTGCTATCATGTTGGCGGCGATTTTGGAAAATCCCTCGGCATAAGCTGTAGTGTCAGACCTTATTTCCTCAAGAATTTTTACGTGGTGTTCAGTGTGAGCGAGTGATTCGGCTTCAATAATTATATGTTCAATATCATCAATTAACCTGGCATGACGGCCCATGTATTTTTTATCGCTTCGAAGCAGAAAGTCTTTTTCAGCACGGCGTGCCAGCAGCATTTTTATGGTTAGATGATCTATATGCCTTTCAAAATGAATAATCAATTCGAATTTTTTCATTGAGTCAGCACGTAGGTCTATGGATTTAAAGTAGATGCCGCCTGTGAATAGGAATCCAACGGCCACAATAGCCATCAAGGTGATCAGTTTTGTTTTGAGTGTCATGTTGTTCAACATGTTCATAATGTGTCGCCTGATCAATAAATAAGTAATGCAAGTAATAAATGCTGCGCTGATTTGTTAAGATTTAATCGCTTCTTGCATGCCGCCAACTAAGCTTAGGTCCTCTATAGAAAACACTTTTTCTACATTTAGGAGAATCAAAAATTTCCCATCAACTTTAGCCATACCTGAAATGAACGAAGTTTGAATTTGATCTCCCATTTTTGGTGCAGGCTCTATATCACGCGAATCGATATCTAAAACTTCGTTGACAATATCAACGATAATACCAATCTCGATCTGTAGGTCTTCGCTGGCAATTTCGGTAATGACGATACTGGTGCGTTTGGTATGTTTGGTCGGCCGGCCTATAAAGCGCTGACAAATATCCACAACGGGTACAACACACCCTCTTAAATTTATGACGCCGGATATAAAGTCTGGCGTCATGGGAACTTCTGTAGTCTCACGGTACTCAATAATTTCCTTGACCCCGGCAATCGACAATGCATAATCTTTTCCTCCGAGCACGAAGGTTAAGTATTGCTGAACGCCTGATTCTTCGTGAATATTATGTGTATCCAATGTTTTCATCCTCGCAATGTGCGGTTTTCAGGTTGTTAATAAGACTCGTTGGTTACACGCTCCATTAACTCCGGAATATCAACGATCATAGCGACTTTGCCGCTGCCTAAAATGGTGGCGCCACTGATACCCTTTAAGTTTTTAAATACTTTACCCAGGGGTTTGATCACGGTTTGATGTTCACCTAATAATTCGTCGACAATAAAACCGGCCTTTTTTCCTGCACATTGAACCACGACGATATTGTCGCGTTTATGTTCACCTACGGTACACGGGATATCGAACATATCGCACAAATGCACAAACGGTAGAATTTCACCACGAAGATTAACGTAATTGGCGTCTTTATCGGTGCCACGTAAGGCTTCTGTCAGTTCAATGCACTCGTCGATCATATCGAGAGGAACAATATATTGCGCATCGCCCACTCGAACCTGAAAGCCATCTATAATCGCGAGGGTGAGCGGCAGGCGTACGGATATGGTCGTGCTTTTACCTGCTACGCTATCAATTTCAACCTGCCCGCGTAAAGATTCAATATTTCGGCGAACGACATCCATGCCCACGCCTCGTCCGGACAAATTACTGACGGTGTCAGCGGTGGAGAATCCGGCCTCAAAAATGAGTCTGTAAATTTCTTGGTCTGTGAGTTTGTGGTCTTTTGGGATGAGTCCTTTATCTAGTGCCTTAGTCAGAATTTTTTCTTTTGAGAGACCACCGCCATCATCCTTAACTTGAATCACAATACTGCCTGAGTCATGGAATGCGTCCAGGTTAACGGTACCCCTGGCTGATTTTCCGGCGGCCAAACGTTTATCGGGGGATTCGATGCCATGGTCAATGGCATTACGCACTAGGTGCATTAGCGGATCACCAATTTTTTCAACCAAGGTTTTATCCAACTCGGTATCGGTCCCGCTTAACACTAATTCGATGTCTTTACCTAGATCTCGGCCGACCTCACGCACGACACGTTTAAAGCGGTTAAACGTTTCGCCAATTTGTACCATGCGTAAACCTAAGGCGGTGTCACGCACCTCTTCAACCAAGCGCAGCAGGTTTTCCATGGCTTCATTGAGCCCAATATCGGCGAGCTCTCGCGCTTTCAATTCTGAATTTGCAGAACTGATGACAAGCTCACCAACAAGATTCACCAAGCTCTCTAGTTTTTGAGAATTAACACGTAATGTTTGTTGGCTCTCATCGCGGTTTTTATTTGTCAGGCCTTGTCTTTTTACAGCAGCATCAATAACTGATTGCTGAACAACGTTTTGCTCAACGGCAACAACACCGAGTGGCGGTGCCTTTTGCTCGCCACCGGCGGCGGTAACTTCATCAACTAGGCGATCTTGAGTGTTGAGGATGTCGTCTTTTTCACGATTGGTGAGGGCACCAACAGTCACCAGAATATTGCCGATGCGCATATCTTCATCTGGTAAATCTTCTATTGCTTTAATGGTTTGATCGCTTAGGCAGTGAGGCGGCAATATGCTAATTTTGCAGTCGTCTTGAACAAACTCAAAAACCGCTTCCAATTCTTCTTTCGTGGTATTGGGGGCGAGTATTTTAATCTCAAAGCTGAGAAAGCAGGCTTCAGGTTCAAAGTCTTCCCATTCTGGTAAGCGATCATAGTCCAATTCCAGATGCACCAGTTCACCGATTTTACTTAGGTAATGAATAAATGATGCGGGATCCATACCATTGCGCATGGCATTTGGGCCAAATTGCAAAGAGATACCCCAGATCGGTTCATCTTCCAGTTCGTCGACGGCTTCCTTTGGTTCGAGTAACAAAGCCTTGAGCTGGGCGGCGAGTAATGTATTAGTATGTAACAGTGCATCACTGCTGACATCGGCATTGCCTAGCGCGCTGGCGACCAATGCTTCTAGGTGATCCTGACTAAGCAAAAAAAGCGATACGATGTCATCCGTTAAGGTGATTGAAGCCTCACGTACCTTTACCAAAACACTCTCGACTATATGGGTAAATTTGACAATGGCATCGAGACCAAATAGCCCTGCCGCGCCTTTGATGGTATGAAAGGTTCGAAACAGGTCGTTGACTCCTTCGAGAGTCTCCGCCTCGTTATTCAGGTTATCAAGATTGAGTAAAGCCTGTTCCGCTAAGGCTAAAAGGTCTTCTGCTTCGTCGGCAAATACTTGTAAACTCTCGTCCATTACGTCACACCCTTCGGGTTAAACAGATCGGTAATTCGGTAGGTGGCCATCAAACTTTTCAACTGAGGGCTGATGCCACTAATAGTGAGCTCTTTTTTATCGCGCATTAATACGTGTCGAAAGGCTAACAGCAATTGAATACACGAAGAGTCGACTTCTTCAACCGCTGACAAATCAAGCACAAAAGACACATGTTTCCCTAGAGCTTCTGACAATGTGTTTTTCATCTCATCGATAACGTAGATTGTGATCTCGCCATCGACGACAAATGTGCATGTGTCGTTATTAGATTCTTGGTCGGATAGTTTTTTGATGGTCACCTGAGTCCCCCAACTGACTACGCTAGAAAATAGTTAATAAAACAATACACATATAAGTTAGGTACATTTAGGCAATAAGTTTGGAGACTACATCGAGTAATTTGGGAGGTTGAAAAGGTTTAACAATCCAAGCCTTTGCCCCAGCGGCCTTACCCTCATCCATCTTAGTTCTTTCGGCCTCAGTGGTTAACATACACACGGGGGTAAAACGGTAGGCGGGCAATTTCTTAAACTCTTTAACAAAGGTGATGCCGTCCATGTTAGGCATATTGACGTCGCTCAACACCAAATGAACTTTTTGACCTGTGAGTTTGGCCAGCGCATCTTTCCCATCACAGGCTTCAATGACATCGTAGCCCGCGTTGCGCAACGTGATCCCGACAACGCTGCGTACTGAGCTTGAGTCGTCGATAATTAATATATTTTTTAACATTGCTTTAGCTCTATTTTTAAAGGAAGACTACATCGCCATCATTGGCGATATGATTGCTTGATGCAGCGTAGCTTCCGGTTAATTTCCGATGCGCGTCACGCTCGCTCGAGGTGGTGTATTGCTGCGACATCTTTTCAAGCAGGGCTGTTATATCGGGTGTTTTTTCAGCCTCTATTTGAGCTGACAAATCCCCCATATTAGTGATCACATGGTTTAGTATCTGAGATACACGGTCTTGGAATTGCATGGAGACGAGGGACTGCTCAACTTCTTGTGTAATATTATTGGCAATCTGCTGGAATCGTGTGTCGCCATCGTCGCGTGCTTTTTTCATGGCCTCGTATTCTTCGATGACTGTGGCGATATGAGATTCAGCAACCTCCATCAATTTGGATTCGCTCGCCGCATTGGTTTCAAACCCTGTGGCCATATGATCAAACTGGGTATTTACAGCCGCCACATCGGTAATAATTGTCGCTGCGATAGCCCCCGATCGACTCGCTAAGCTACGGACTTCGTCAGCGACTACAGCAAAGCCACGCCCAGCCTCGCCCGCTCGAGCGGCCTCAATAGCGGCATTAAGTGCCAAAAGGTTAGTTTGTTCGGCGATCGAGCTCACATCGCGCGCCATCGTTTCTAGTTTTTGGGTAAATGAAGATAATTCAGTCAACCCTGAGTGCGCTTGTTTTCGTGAGTCCACCATAGATGCAAGTGCTGTTGAGATGTGATCCAAGCGCTGCCTAATTTCGTTGACCGAGAGTTCATCCTCCCCCTCGTTATGACCCACTATGACCTGAATATCTGCAACGATGCCGGAAAACTGTTGAGTAATGGCGTTAATTTGTTCTGTGGAGATGTTAATGCAATCCTTCACTTGGTGAGACCAGATGGGCATCGTGCTCTTGCCCAGAATTTGCAGTGAATCCACAGTATTGTGAAGGCTCTGGCACTGAGCTGCGTGCTCTTCTATTTGCGAGTGGGATTGCTTGAGGGCGGATTCGAGTTGAGTCGCATATCGGTGTTTGGCGTAACCAAGTATTACCTCAAGCAATACAAAAAAAGCAGCAATAAAACTAAACGTTATATGTGAACCAAAAATCACCGCCAGCAGGCCAAATAAGCTCAACACTCCGGTTGGGATGGTGTTGGCGATAACGTTTTCATTTTTAAGCTCGGAAAGATCCATATCGTCCTAGTGCGCACGGTGAGCCAGTGGGGTCCAGTCTTGTCTTGATTGCGAACTCCGCCGATCGGTAGGTTTAAAATGACAGAAACGACATCGCGTTCGGTCTAGTGCTAAAATTATAGCCAAATATTAACAAATGGCCTATCTGCATTGCGAAATAAAGCCCCCGGTTAGGGCTCTTCTAAATTCAATTGAATTACCAAGGTGCTTTTTATAATAAAATAGAAGCATTAATGTTTATTTGCTCCCCAAAAAATAAGGTATGTATGAAGGCGTAGGTTCGGCGCGAAAAACAAAATTCGTTGAATAAGACGACATAACGTTTCAACTAAAGTGAAGAAAGTTCTGAGCGTGCGGAGGTATAATTTTTTTGTATTCACAGAGTAGGGCAATTCTTCAAATACCCTATCCACATAACAACGGTGATTGGTGGCGTCGAAATGAAATTAGATATTTACGGGAAGATGGAAGTCGAGGTAAGCAAGTCCGCTAACAAATGGATTGCCTATCGATTAGGCGAAGACGGGAAAAAGAGAAAGCTGCACGACGTTATTATACCTACGGATATTAAAGGAGCAAGACGTCGTGGGCTACATTGAGAATATCTTTCACGAGTGGGCTACGCCTGAAAATTACACGGTAAAAGTGATCGAGTAAGAAAAATTATTCCTCGGGATCATACAGATCGGTATAAACCTCTACCTTAGTTTCTTCGTTGAACACCTTCTCATCAGCGTCGTCAGCTTCACCATCGCCCTCCGTGCCTTCTTTGGCGGATGCGTCTACTTCAGGTTCATCATGGCGGCCTTCTTTGATGGCGACTTCGTCATCAAAGTAGTGTTCAATGGAGAATTCACACTCTATCGCGCTGACACCTTTACCTGAATGGTAGGAGTAGTTAGCGACGGACTCCGGGTATTCCCACACATCCAAACTAATTTGCATCTCTTGACTGCATGACTTGCAGGTGGCCTTTAACTGGGTGAGATAGCGTATATAGTCGTCTTCTTCAGCCTCTAGGCTGGTATCCTCGGTAAACATTAAGGACTTGCCTTCAACGTTGTACGCTTCTGTACAGCTGGTGCAGGTATAGCTCAAATACCCGTCAAAAGTGACATTCATAAACTCATTCCGTAATGGGAGTATTGCATTATTACTCCCATTATAACTGGAAGCGATGCGGCAGGTTATACCATAGTTAGCTAAGGCTGGCGTGAAAGATAAGGTGAGAGGGTAGGTTGGTCTCAACCTTGGCGTTCGTTTTACTTGGGCTGGGCATTAAATGTTTGTATAAATGAGAGTGATGTAGGGGGATTTATGAAGAGTATGGGTGACGATGGCCTTTTCGATGCGCTTGCTAGGTTGATGTTCAAGAAGAATATGGGATGTATATTGGTTGAATGTAGGTTGGGTAAGTGTAGGGCTATCTGGCGTACGCCCCTCTTGATGAACTACTAAGAAATCCTTAGTAGTTGAAACTTGATCATTTCAGTGACGTCACGAAAATGATCCGAAGCACCATGACCAGCTGCTTAGCCCTTTCTTGACGAACTACCGAGAAATCCTCGGTAGTTGAAATTTCATCAAGCTCACTTTCTGGATGAAGGTTTTTTATATCGCTGTGACGGGTGTTAATTTTACTACACTCTCCGGATACAGTATTTTTTTGACAATACCTCATTGTTTGAAGACTCAAACACCAACGGCTTAGTTACTTCCGGGTAACCAAGTGGATTCGACCCTATGATGCTTAATTGCGCCTTAACCCTCGCAGCTTTGGTATCGATATACAGCCCCGCTCCAATACAAGACCAAGCCCCGCGTTCGATAACTTGATAAGGATCCTCATACTGACCGGGCTGCCATATCTCGTTAATCAAAACAAACTTGGTTTTAGTTAAACGTAGCTCTGTATAAGACTCTAAGCCACCAGAGGATTGATATTGATCCAGTGGAATATCGCAGTTTGAGTAGGCACTTAAAAAGACCATCGTCAGATAGCTTATAATCTTCACAGGTTTACCTTAATAGCACTTTGCGGATAATGTATTTAAATTGGATTATATGATTAAGATCCTAGCTTGCGCGGTGATTTTTTCTGAATTAAACGATGATTACCGATTCTCATGATACCTCCAAAGGCAAAGCCTAATATGATCAAACATGGTGCTTCCGTTTATTGTTTCTTAACGGTATGGCTAATGTTAACAGTGGGGTGCTCGACGTCGGAGCTGACTACGGATACTCCTGTATCTATTGAATCGCAACAGACCTCGGTGAGCTATACCCTCAATTCGTCACTTTCCAGCGACATCCATAACGCCTACAACTCTGGTAGGCCTGTGCTGTTGTTTGCTTACAATGAAGAAATTGTAGATTCTGAAGTCTATGCTGATTGGGCTTACTACCTTAACGAGTTTAAGAAAAATCAAGGAGCAGAATTTTTTTATGCGCAGGTAGATGCTGCAAGCTTTAAGTCTATTCCAAGTGATGAATTGACGGGGTTTACTCTATTTGTAAAAGAAGGCCATTCGGCGTATTGGTATGACGGTCTAATCGTTGAGCCGCAGGTGTATATGTCGGTATTTAAAATCTTTGCTAATAAAAGGTTAAACGGAATGGATAAGGCTTTTATGCCGGAGGTGTTTCAAGGGGGAGTAAGCTACTAGACGATTTTAGCAAATCATCACCTTTTGAGCGTTATGTTCTTCAAAAGTGCTGAATTGAGGATGTGGGCAATAGTCGCGGTATTGCTTTGAGGGTGATATTGATAATRCACGTTGTACCTTTGGTACACGTACTTTCTGATGTTCTTTTGTTGATTCCATATCGGACAAGAAAGAGGGTGTTGGGATATGACCTCAAGGCTACTTTCCAGAAGCTCACGAGCGAAGCTTTCGGCTCTTTTGGGGTTGTCTCGGCTTATATATTCTCTGATAGTATCGAGGTCTTTTCTCGCTTTGCGAGCAATAATTACTTTTACCATTTTGAGAGCGGCTTAGAAAGCACCTCATTGAGAGTGTCGGCRTTTAACTCCATGCATCTCCCGGCCTCAGCATCAGCAAGACCTTCACTGATACCGGTTTCAATTTTTTGTTTGACTAAGGCTTCTATTGCCTCATAGATCAAGTCTTCTGGTGATTGGTAGTTACCAGCTTTCATTTGATCGGAAACGATATCAGCAACAGAGCCGTTGAGTGTGATTGACATAATATTCTGCCTTAAAAAATACACGTTCATTGTACCCCAAAATGAGGGAAGTTAAAAAAATAGCCCTAATAGGTTATCAAAACTG
>NVXL01000099.1 GCA_002746115.1 Alteromonadaceae bacterium | reverse complement strand
AGCTGTTACATGGATGTAACGGCCTAAATCACGAAACAGCGCCTGCTGTGAAAAACGTAATTCCATATCAATCACCTCCGCCCGCCCGTTCACATCACGTTTATCCAGAATGTAATCATTAAATACATCGCGCAGCAAAAAACAGCTCACAATTAAAACGCCACACTGTAAAACCATAGTTAAAATCCACGTTGAAAAGCGCGCCATTTAACACATTCACATAGAGCAACCCAGCAATTTATCATCAAGTCAAACCATTATGCGGGCAATTAAATTTAATTTGAGCACCCGCCTTTCCCCAAAAAAATAAGGGTAAAAGATCAAACCGCATTAAACTAAGCGAAACTGTGAAAGTGTGTCTTCAACATGCTGAGTACTTTTCTCAATTTCTAAGGCGTAATCTCCGCTTAATTTGGCATCCTCATTCATACTATCGACCTTCGTGGAAATAAGATCTGACTTACGGTTAATCTCCTCGACTGCGTAAGATTGCTGTTCGGCAGCAACCGCTACCTGGTTGATCATCCCTGCGAGATCCGTAATGTTTACATTGATTTCATCTAGCGCCTGACCCGCTATCCGCGATTGTTCACTGCTGGCGTTGACTTCGTTTTGGCATGCTGTCATTGAATCATAGGCGACGTTGGTATCTTGTTGAATTCGCTCAATTACCTCATAAATCTCTCGCGTAGAGTCCGATGTTCTCTGGGCAAGCGTTCTCACCTCATCTGCTACGACGGCAAAGCCGCGACCTTGCTCACCTGCACGCGCGGCTTCAATTGCCGCATTCAGCGCCAGTAGGTTTGTTTGCCGGGAAATACCTTCGATAACTGTAATTATTTTACCAATTTTATCCGCTTGCTCTTTTAATGAATGAATTTTATTAGACGATATTTCAACGGCACGGACGACAGACTCCATCCCCTTATCGACATCATTAACAACCGTCCGACCTTTTTTAGACAACTCAATCACGACTTCAGAGTTTTGCGATGCGGAGCTACAGTTTTCCGCCACGCTCTGAGCGGTTGACGTCATCTCGCTGTTGGCTGTGGACACTTCTTGTGTCAGTGTATATATCTCGCGAATATTTTCAGTAATACGAAAGGTATTTTGATTATTACTACTAATACTGCTCTTTATCTGTGCGCTAGCATCAGTAGTATCCGAGACAATCCCGTGAAGCTTACCGATAAACCGATCAAAATTGATCGATAATTCACCGATCTCGTCTGAGGTATTGATATTAATACGCTGCGTAAGATCCCCGTCGCCTTCGGCAATTTCTCGCAAGCGTTGAGTCACCCGATCTAAGGGCGAAATTATCAATGACTTTCCAAAGTAACCCACAGCAACGGTAAATACGAAACCTGCAATCAACACCAAAAGAGTTACAGTAAAGGCAGTCGATTGCGTTGCCGCGATGTGTTCGGTTTGCGATTCAACGGCACCGTCTCCAATCTCTTCAAATTTTTCCATATATTGAATAATTGCTTTCGCCGCACTTGTGTACCTGACTTGAGCTTGGTAAAACAGCTCGTACTGACGTAATACTTTTTCGACATTTTCAACATGCTTTTTAAACATCGAATTGTAGGCGTCATGCATTGTTTGAGAGCTACCCTTCAATGGCACTTCAAAATGCCCAGTCTCAAGCATTTCATTAGACGCTTCGGTTTGGAAGGCTATCGCATCTGTTATCTCTTTCTCAATTTTTATGCTCGGCGCTGTTTTTCGGTAACGCTCTACGTGATAAAGCGTCGTAAGCAAGCCAATATTCGCTTCCATTCCGCCGTCTGCTGCGCTCCACTTTTCTTTGATACCATCATTCCAGCTAAGCGCTTTGTCGGGGTCGTTACGCAAGGTTTCCACAGCACCATCACCACGCTCCTCTAAAACTTCCCCTAACAATACAAACGCGTAAGCATCTTTTTGATAAGCTGCTAAGGTTGTGGAATACCGGTCGAACACCACGAGTAGCTCTCTACGTTTTTCAGCGTAATTATCCTGCACGCTGTCGAGCTGATCWATCTCTTTCWCCTCAATGATATTTGCTCCTTTTAAACGGGAKATAGCCTCRGTAGCCATCGCATCCGCTTCGGAAATTTTATTCCGTGCGTTGTTGTCACCGTTAAGGTAATCATGCGTGTGTAAAAGTTGAGCTTGAATATTGATGGTGCCCTCCATGGCGCCATCTGCCGTACTCCAGGCAGGGCCTACAACGTAATCCAACACAGCGACGAGGTTTCTCACGCCCCACACACCAACGGCTCCGAGTGTCACTACTAGCAAGGCAAAAATAACAGTGGTTGAATAGATTTTTGTGGCGATTTTCATTCATGATACCTTTAGAAACTAAGCTCTGTTCGAAACGTTAAAACTAATGCGTCCTTAACATCAGGACTTGAAGCGGGGCTTGCAATAAATTGAATATCCGGTTTAATCGCGATATTTTCAGTGACTTGCGCTCGGTAGAATAACTCGAACGACGTTTCATCTTTATTTAACTCGGAGGACAAATACTGCGAGGTCTTAACGTAAGTTACCCCAAGGCCAAAAGCATCTCCTTTTCGCTGGAAGGTATCGAAAAACGTCAACCCAGCGCCAAAGTGAATATTAATCGCAGATACGCTTTTGTCGGTGTAACCCAATTGAGTGTACCAACCAGAGTTCGAAGACTGCGCTAGGCCTAGTGATGCCTCGCCTTCAGCAATAGCATAATAGCCGATGGCTCCATCTTCAGTGCCCGCTTGGTCAAAGCGCTCAACATCGCCACTTTGATGCCAGAGGCCAATCTTAAAAAGCATTTTATCGAATTCAGTTTTCCACTCCGACACTATGAACAGCTCATCGTCTTCATCGACATATAAACCAAAACCTAGATTGGAGGAAGAGGCTAAGCCGATAAATAAATTAAGCGAGGGACGAGGTTCTGGGTAAGTTGGCAAATAAGCAATAGTCGGACTAAAGCCCATTGAGGAGTTGATGAATTCACCAGCATTATCGACATAAGCAAATTCCGTATTAGCATCAACAAGGCCGAATTTAAAACGAATACGCGATTTTTCATAATCGCCTTCCAGCCATAGCTCATAGAGTTTGCTGAAGTCTTCCTCGTCGATATTCGAGTAGGCCTGTATATCACCGCTAAACTCGCTACCATCGTCACCGCGCTGAGCTTGGCCTTCAGCATAGACCGTGTGATGTTCTGAAACATCAAACGTTAAGCCTATAAGGGCTAAGGCTCTAGAGGTATTTTCTTGGACGAGACCACCGGAAGCTACATGACTATAATCATGAGTTATGAGAAGGCTTGCTTGTTGGGCGAATAGCGACATTGGGCATAACATTATTACACCGCTTGCAACACACTTAAATATCATCAAAACTCCAGTGAAAAAAGTAACCAATTCCTCTCAAGCTATTCACTTAGTTTAGTTTAGTTAAATTTAATGCTGTACAACAATATCAGTTATGAATCAAATACCGGTCATATTTTTACAATATGCGAATTCGCTATTAAAACACACAGGGATATACAACTTAATTAACGCCAATACCAAATGCCAAACTTTATAGACCCAAAATCGAAACCAGGTATAACACCTACTTTAGAAGTCCTTACAAATAGAAATATACTCTGTTATCTGAAACACCTCCTTAAACTCTTGAGGCAAATACTGCTCTCTAAGCTCTTCAGCACTAGAAATGTGAGAGATACTAAATGGCAAACCTTGAAAATACTCAGGCAGCAGCTCCTTACTGCACATCCACGCTAGGGACTCGTCCTTCAACATCAAAGCAACTATCAGTCACCGCTTTAAGCGAGTTAAACAGTTTTTTTACGTCATCTGATTGCAGATACATCAATATACTTTCTAGGATATAAACTGCTTTTTTATCTGGAGAAAAAAAGCGGAGGAAGCTAACTCCGCCTCCAAGCTTTTAAGTATTCTCCCCATAATCAGTATTAATATCCTTTGAGGTTAATGCATTTATGCGCTATGGGTTTACTTAAAACACCAAGCATATTAAACACGTTACATATAGGATAATAGTTGTCCTTAGCTCAAAATCAAGATTTAGGCGCCATTCAATGGCTTTTTAGTTAGACCCTTCTATTTACTCCCTCTCCACAATAAAAAACCCCGCCCGAGGGCGAGGTTTTGTCAGTACAGGCTTAACTCTAGCTTTAAGTTAAAGTCTTGGATATTTTACTGTGCCACAGTACAAGCACTATTAAATCGACTGCTGTCATTAGAGCTGAGTTCACATGTACCATTGATGATGCACTGGTAAAGATTGTTATTCCAGTTATCAGTACCGTGATCGAAAATTCCGAACCATCCACCATCATCCCAAACACCTGTTGGTATACCGGCAGGTGCCGCAAACTGAAAGTGAAATTTTTCATACCAGCTACGAATATTATTACAATCCATGGTAGGCAAATACTGCTGCCAGCTAGTGCCCCACTCGCCAATATACACCGGCATGCCTTGACCTACACCGTTTGCCCAACTCAACATAGTATTCATTGGAGTAGAGATGTTTGAGTCAGTCCATGCGAAGGTTAAGTTACCTAGACCGTGATAATCCCAAGGATCATAGTGGTGGAAGGTAGACATTAGGTGAGCATCAGCGCCGCCGCCCACATCATCAAGATTGGACCACACCTGAGCCATCTCGTGTGCGCCAAACCACTGGTTACCACCGATAATGATAATACGCTCTGGATTCACGGCTCGAATACGATTGTAAGCTAGGCGAGTCATATTGCGTAAGTTCGCAGCAGGCATCGCGTTACCACTAGAAAGGTGAGGCTCGTTAAGAATTTCAAAGATTAAACGGTTATCACGATCTTTATATATATCCGTGATATCCGTCCACAACTGCTCAAGCACGTCAAAACGGTTGCCATCTTTGATCTCTGCTTCGTGGTGGGCATTGAGTACCACGTGCATGCCTTCAAGTGTAAGGGCATGATCGATCACAGCCGTCAACTCGGCCAATCGAGGATCTGCTCTATTAACGTTACCATTAGTATCGGCCAATCTAGAGCCACCGATGCTGACCGTCCAGCTAACCGGGATACGCACATTGCGGTAGCCTTGGGCATAGTATGCGTCGATCTTTTTAGCCGCTTCGCTTAGCGTTGGTGAATGCTGGTCGTTATCAAACATTTGACCAAGGTTAAAGCCTGCGCCCATTCCTGCTGCTGCATCGATTGCTGTGAGAGCGTTGCCAAAACCTGACGAACTACTTGAGGACGAGCTGCTCGAGGATGAACTGCTGCTAGATGAACTACTACTTGATGAGCTATTACTTGATGAGGAACTGCTTGAAGACGAGCTACTGCTTGACGACGAACTAGATCCACCACCAGTGTCACATGCGGGTATGACAAAGCCATTCCCTGAACTATGACTAAGCTGGAAACCAAAATTAGCGCTTTGCCCTGAATTCAGCTGGTTACCGCTAGCGGTAACTGTGTTGCCGGATTGAGTAATCGTCGCATTCCACGAGTTAGTCACTGTAATAGCTTGCGTGAACGGAAGCGTAACGCTCCAACTACTCACACCTGAACCATTATTAGTTACCGTAATATTATTCAGTACTGCACCGCTGCCCCAGCTATCGGCATTCCCAATACTACAACTAAGCGCACCTGTAGAACCGCTACTTGAGCTTGAAGAACTGCTTGAACTTGAAGAACTGTTAGAACTTGAAGAACTGTTAGAACTTGAAGAACTTGAAGAACTTGAAGAACTTGAAGAACTTGAAGAACTGCTTGAACTTGAAGAACTGCTTGAACTTGAAGAACTACTTGAACTAGATGAACTGCTGGACGAACCCGTTCCACCGTCACAAACAGCACCAGTTACAGTTGGAACCTGAGCACTACCGGCACCATTGTTGCCCTGTATGCCAAACGCAACACTCTGCCCTGGTTGAATCGTCGCATTCCAAGCAAGGTTTGACCCAGTATAAGGGTTGCTGCCGGTTACTATTCCGTTCCAACCTGAGGTTCTAACCGAACCGTCGGTATAGGCCCAGCTAACAGACCAGCCATTAATCGGAGTAGTATCTGTATTTGTAATGCGGATATTCGCCTGAAACCCAGCGCCCCAATCATTTGCCACGACATACTCGCATGTAGCAGAATATGAAGCCGATGCGGCCAAGCCCAAACCCAGAACCGCGGCAGAAAGCATTGCCCGCCTAGCTAAGTCTCTTTTCTTTATTATTTTTAACATCAAATGTTACCTCAAGGGAATTAAGTGGCTCGTGAGTTCGCCACTTTTTTTATGTTATTTTTATGTTGTTTTTTATTTCGTAGACGCTGTTTTCGTATCGTAAATCTCACCTGGCGACATCAAATCATTTGACTTAGCTTGCCCACTCCAAACGCTTGGCTAATCAGTAATCGTACCTAAGACTCCAAGTCGATACGCCGTTAATGCAGCGTCGGCAGTATAAACGCCTTCGTAAATCAAAAAAAGTTAACTCAGTCCGAGTATTTGAAACCCGCTCCCCCACCTTTGACTGCCAGTGAAACTGGCATATCCTGAGGAAATGGCGCAATAGAATCCCAGTTTGAGACGGTTCACAGCTAATTAAAGTCGCGAAAGTGAAAAACCCACTTTATTAAAAACCGTAGAAAGCGTTAAGGAGAAGGTATATAAGGTGTACAGGCCAGGTCGGGTGTTTTTGATTAAGGAGAATATTCCCACTTTCTCACTGTGTCTGGGTATGTTTTTAGGTACTAGATTCCGTTATTCATACGCTAAAGCATCAAGCTTACCCCTTAACACTATCGCCAATATAGCAATAAAACCGATAGCGTTAGAGGGCGCGCTTCGTATCAGACGCCGATCAAATTTAGAAAGTAATATTTAGGGCTGAGTCATAGCAACGATGTCGCTCCAGCCCCAATTGATACCTTTGTAAAACTGAATCGAGTTGAGCTCAAAATATTGCTCACCATCGGCATTTGAGATCAAAAAGTGATTAATGACATTAACACTAGATTCTACCACGCCACCTTCGGTGAGCACTTCGATCAACAGATGCTGGCCTACGCGAGTAAGACGGACATTTTCCGGTAATACTCCCTCACCAAACCATAAGCGATCGTTGCGCATATTACCCGGCACACCAGATTCATAGTTGACTAGGTCGTCATGACCATCACCTAGGTTATGCACATAACGATCATCGCCCTCTCCGCCTTTCAAGAAGTCATCGTCGGGGCCGCCATTTAACCAATCATTACCCTCGCCACCGAACAGGCTATCTTCGCCATCACCACCGTGAATAAAGTCGTCGCCGCCATAGCCCCAAAGCATGTCATTACCTGCAAGCCCCTTAATCAGATCGCTATCTCTTAAACCTTCAATGCTATCGTCTTCTGCACTACCGCTAAATATCAACGCTTTGATGTTCTTTGCGGAAAACTCAGAGCCGTCGGAAAATTCTAGGGCATTAATCGAGGTAAGAAATTGATTGTCCCAACTCAAAAAATGTACACGCACCGTAATGACCTCATTAGTCGGTACGATTGTGATCAATAAATCGTTGCGGTCTTTTTCAAACATTAGGTCATTTAATGTAATCCCTTCACCAAAACGAATCACGTCTCGGCGCTCTTCAAGAGCGGTGTAATCATAGTTGGTGATGACGTCATTACCATCGTTAAGGTTATACACGTAAACGTCGTTGCCTTGACCACCTTTCAACATATCCCGGCCTAATCCGCCCTCAAGCACATCATCCCCAGAAGCACCTTGAAGCTTGTCATCGCCACCTAAACCGATTAGATGTGCACTCGTACTACCTGCGGCATATAGTGCGTCATTTCCCTCTGTACCGACGAAGCCATCTATATATGGAGCAGAGGCGGCTACCCTAGCACTAATAAAAAACGATAAAGTAACAGCTGCTAACAACAACTCTTTATTCATTCGGCTCAACATCAATACTCTCCAGTGTTTGAATTTACATGAATACTTACACTTCAATCCCTATGCACATTCCGTGCACACTCGATGCATAAGAAAATTCACCAATAACGTAAAAAACACTTAAAAACTGGCCTAACATCTAGCTACTAGGTCAACTTTCACGAACGGCTTAAAAACAAGTATTAATATTGTCAGCTATATTTACACAGCGAACACTGTCAATATTTTTTACACACATAAAAATAAATTAAACACAAAACACAAATATTTTAAGCAAAAAATTAAGGAGCGAATAATTTATTCGTAAACGGCCACATTTGTGAAAATGAATTCACAAACAAAAATACAGGAAAGATAATTTAAGCCGCGCTTGTGTCGAGGGTGTTTACGCGGCTTAACAAAGAGAAATAACAAGCAACATCTTATACTGTCGGCTCAGCACTCACTAAATACTAACGAAGCACTTCAATAGCTATCACAGGTATCACAGGTATCACAGGTATCACAGGTATCAATGTACCTTATGATCCAGCTCTTGCTGTAATTGCATTAAAGCCTTAGCAAGTGGGGCTGCATCCTCGCGCTTACGTAATTGATCTAGCAAGGTGCGTGCATGGGCTTTATCTCCCCGATGAAGACGCGCAACGACGATGTCGGCCATTTTTTGCGCCAAAAAGCCTGCTGGCGCATCTTCATAAGGAATGCTCTCGACAATTGCATTTTCAGCGATCAAGGCTTCACTAGGTACACCTAAAGCCGCCTGACAAGTAGCCTGCACCATCAAACCGTGAATCAAGTAATGCCAAGCTTGATTTTGTCGATAATATTCACACACACAAACCATCAGGCTCAAGCAATCATCCCAACGCTGACAACGAATATACATCTGTTCCACAAACGTTAACGCCACTTGCAGGAGGGGCAATACCTTAGGCACGCCTTGCGCAATAGCGGCACGCATCCAAACATCCCAACGCTCACACGCCGCGATTAGCTTAGCGTCACTTTGTGCTGCATCCACCTGAACAGCCGACTGTGCCAATTTGAGCCAAGCCATCTGCGCTTCCACAACTGACGAGTCAGGCGTACCTGAGGCCAGAAGCTGATCAAAGGTGGTGTTGAAAATAACGTTATCAGTACGAGTTAATAGGTCATGCGCCCACGCCGCACCGTCCTGTACAAGGTTAGCTTGGGTTAGCAGTTGATCAAAAGACTGTTTCGCTGCGGTAAACTCCGTGTACTTACCAGCAAACCAGAGACGCTCGAAATGCACCACACAAGCGCGTCGATTGGCCAAAACATTATGCGATAGACCTGGGTTTTGCTCTTTTATAATATGCTGTGAAACCGCGGCTAAACCGCTAAGCACCACCTGACTAAAGAGCAATGTTGCTTGGGTATTCTCGGTTTTGGGCACAGCAGATAAAAATACCTTAGCATCGCTCGACAATACTCGCCCCTGCGGCATACGCGTTAAAAAGCCCAAGCCCCCAAACAACTCTAACCCACTTGCAAGGGTTTGCCCTTGTTCATCAAACAAACCCTGTAACTGCTGCCATGGGGCAAAACCCTGGGTCTGATCGCAAGCAATCATCAAAAATTCTAAAAACAAACTATCTACAGTTAACGATTGACTTAGAAAAAACTGCCAAAGTGGCGATAGCTGTTCGAACTGCCATTCAAAATAACGGTTTACAACATCATCCGTTTGTAAGCATTTTTCCGCTTGCGTGATCAGTCCCTCTATATTCTGCTCTGAAACTTGCGGCATTAATTGCCTAATTAAAAATGGGTTTTCTTGTAAATGCGGCAATAGCTGTAAAGAGGGACTAGGTTTTGAAGTCTCGCCCCCCTCACCACCCTCTTCACCCTCTTCACGTATTGGAGCTATAAAAGCGGATGCAAGTATTTGGCATTTAAGTGCATCCAAAGTCGGCAGCGGCTGAACCACTCCAGAAAAGCATTTATAACTATCCTGTGTTAAGTCTCCTGTTGCGAGCACTTGATGCCCCAGGGTGACTAAATGCTGAATAAATTCAGCGACGGCGGCGGCACCTTCATGCCTTTCTTGCCCCTCACACAATAAGTTATCAAAGACAAAATAGATTCGCCTAGACGCAAGCGCTGAGTTTATAGATGCTTCATTATCAAAGGCACAAGACAACAAAGGCGCCAACATTTCTTTGATTAAGTCAGGTGAATAAAAATCCTGCCGGTAATTAAAATAACAAGCAAGCTCCACTTCAGCAGATTGCGCGAGGTAAAAACCTAAGTGGTGACAAAAATGGGTTTTCCCCCTACCACTCCCAGCAATTAATCCTTGGGCAGCCCCTTGCGACATTTGTGCTTTAATTTCAAACAAATAGGGCGTAGCAACGGAGAAATTATGCGGTGGAAAAAATCGGTATTCAAAACCGTGTAAATCGTGCATTCGCTTCAGATAGCCCTGAGCCTCAGGCAAGGAGACGGTGTATTGTTTTTCCCGAAAGTACTGAACGGGCTGCCCACCATAATGCTGAATAATTTGCCAGCAGTGAAACGGCTTCGCCTCTGGACTAAAACGGGATATTTCAATCTGTGATTGCAGTGTTTTACGGGTTTCCACGACCGATTGCGCTAAATTCAAACCTTCAACAATATGTAAGTAAAGCGTTTTATATACTTGATGACAAACCCAGGATGGTAGGCGGTTGGACAAGCCCAGCACGTTACCCAAGCCCTGCGCGCAACTTTTACGAGCGACCTGCGCTAAACCACTATTCGCGTCAAGGCACTCAAAACGATCTGGCGTTACGGCTTTGTAATAATCGGCATTTAAGCATAAGGTAGATATTTTATGCGCCGTTAATAATTTTGCCAAACCCTCTATCGGGATACTTCCCTGCTCGCCAGCACCAAAATAATAATGACTCAGCGTATTTTTATCATCTAAAATAATCGGGCAATCCATGTGCACAATATGAACTGTGTGCTGGCTTAAATAGCGTTCAAGTTCAGACACGGTACTAATGTATTCAATATGATAGGCAACGGCGCCTTCACAGGCTAACATATCTACTGCTGTATCAAATGCATCGCAACTCCAATCAAACCCTGACGGACGCGCAATACAATGCAATATATGCAGTGGTTTATCCGGCTCCGATGAGGTTTGATTATCCGTGTCGTCAGCTAAAGCCTCATGAACCGGTGATGTAACATGGAGGTCATAGTTAACCGCTGACAAACCCGAATCACTCGACGAGCCAAAACTACGCACAAAACCACCACTTACGGCACTGAGCACATAGGACGATTCGGGTAGGATTAGCATTTCCCATATTTCGTCAAAGAACTGCTCGCGCGAGGATTCGATAATAACCTGAAGATGCGGGTAACCGGCGTTTCCAATATCACGCACCCAGCGATATATTTCACTATCTTCACCGATTAAGGCGTCCCCCAGCTGCTGGCCAAACTTAATATTTTGCTGAACAAGGTCAGCACTCGCCTGCATGTCAACTTGCTTTTGCTTTGCTGCCTGAACCGGATAGTCATAAAAATATTGAGCTAGGCGCTCACGAAACTGCGGGTAAAAGGGTGAGGCGTCAAAGGGAACGGTAAACTTTTCAGTATTACCGTTTACGTCTAAAACCAGCTCGATAAGTTGTGCTTCTGCTTGATCAATAATTCGCAATAACATAAAAATGAACACCAAATAATAGAAATAAAAAATAATAACTGGGTAACTGGGTAACTAACTAGCTGAGTAAATAAATAAGAAATTTTTATTCGATAAAATAACTAAGGGGAAATTTTTCGCAAATCACGCCGATTTGACATCGATTAACAAAGATACTGTATGCCCGAGTCAATATTGGCACACTCTTGTCCACCCCCAAGGCCGCAGCAGCATCCGCGCAAAACTGTGCTTTGCACGCTATCACTTGACGATACATCTCGGTACGCTCTTTTCGCCACATCAAGCCAATAGGTTCATCAGTCGCCATCAGCGCCTCTTGGGTTGGCTGTGACAAGCGCTTAAACACGAAATAGGACTCAGCGTACAGATAGGATTTTTGCTGGCCACGCAATATCACACGACGCCGTAGCACGTCGCTCTCGGGCTCGCACTCCAAGGCGATGGGGGCACTTTTAGCAGCGATCATATGCTGATCAAGTTTTTGCACGTTTATCGCTTCGCCAGTATATAAGGCCAATAAGTCAGTCACGGTACCGTCTGTACTCAGTAAGACTTTTTGGAACAAGCTGAGGTTATCTTGAGTAATCAGCTGTCCGCTAGGCATACGCAAAGGTTGAAATTCAATTGCACTGGAAAGGTGTAACATAATCGCGGCCTATGCCCTCAGTCTAAACATACGGCCGAAACAAGCCGCCTAAAAAAATCGTATAGCCTAGCACAACTCAAGGCATCCCCTCGACATAACCCTCTACATAATCAGCCATTAGGCACTGATCAAAACTAATCAGCATCGTACACCTTGAAAGTCCCTCTAGTTAACACCACATTCCTTTATATGCTTATGGTTTTCCTTAAGCCACGTTTCAGGCAACAGACTCCAACCGTTAATCAAATCGCGCGATTCGAAAGCAAAGCGATGATTGGTAAGGCAAAATTTAAGGTCATTTATGCAAAACCCGCTTAACATCGACAAACTATTCGAGCCGCTTGAACTAAGTCCTCAATTACAGTTAAAAAACCGCATCGTCATGGCACCGCTTACGCGCTCTATGGCCGATGACGAACTAGTGCCTACCGAGGCAATGGCTGACTACTATGCGCGCCGAGCCGACGCAGGGCTCATCATCAGCGAGGCCACACTCATCGCGCAGGAGGGGCAAGGCTACCCAAATACTCCGGGCATTTATAGCTCCCAGCAAATCAGCCAGTGGCAAAAAGTCACCCAAGGCGTGCACGCCAAAGGCGGCAAGATTTTTTCACAGCTATGGCATACAGGCAAAGCATCACACTCGATTTACCACGACGGTGAACAGCCGATGGCGCCCTCGGCCGTCGCCGTTGAAGGCCGGGTGCCTCGGGTTAAAGATCTTTACTATGAAACACCGCGAGTTATGACACAAGAGGATATCGACCGAGTAATAGGCCTGTACGTGAAGGCGGCTGAAAATGCCTTAGAAGCGGGTTTTGATGGAGTCGAATTACATGGCGCCAACGGCTATCTTATTGACCAATTTCTTCACTGGGACAGTAATCGTCGTGATGATCAGTATGGTGGAAATTCCGAAAATATGGCGCGCTTTTTATTCCAAGTCCTTGATGCGGTCACTGCAGTAATACCGGCAAACTTGGTGGGGCTGAGATTGTCGCCTTATGCCTATTTCAATTTAAAACCGGACAATCGCGACAAAGCCGTGTTTGATTATTTACTGCCGCTATTAAACCGTTACGGCTTAGCCTACATACATACCGGCATGTTTAAAGACAGGAAAATCGATTTACTTGAATGCACTGTTACCCAATACATTCGCAAGCATTATCAGGGTACCGTTATAGCCTCTGGCGGTTACGAAGTGAAATCAGCTATGCAAACACTAGAACAAGCTGACGCGGATCTAATCGCCATTGGCCGTCCATTTATTGCCAACTCCGATTACGTTGAAAAAGTTCAGCAAAATAAACCGTTAACGCCTTACACAGAAGACATGCTTGCAACTTTATATTAACTCAAATTCAACTCAACATTAATTCAAAGCATGAGCGGATATTAGTAGCGAAAATAACGCTTAATAAAGCCAAAATATTTTCTGTGTATCCGCAAAATATGTCTCGGTAATTCGCCGAGACCGGCTGCGGTTTTCCTGTTCAGTCAACATAGGGTTTTCCAGAACAAATAATTTTGCCTGTTGAGCGGATATACCCTTTACATAAGGCTCGATATACTTCTGCATAATCGCCCGAAACTCGCCGGAGGCTTGGATTCTTTTTAAACCCAAGTTAAGCCTCCCAAGTAACTCCGGCTGGGTATCAGACACACGTATATACGTGGGTATCGGGTAATAAATAAAAGTGTTATCTTCAACCACTAAGGCGTCAAAGACAGTAGTTTGCTTTTCAAGCACACCGTCAATTTCAATGATACTCAGAGGCAAAAAATCAAACCGCTTGCGCATCAGCATTGGAAGTAAATTATCGTACTCTTTTGCACCGACAAGGGCGATCCCTGCATTTTTATAGATCGTATTATCCGGCCATTGCGCCCCCTGCCCTACCACCAAACTCTGCAGCGACTTAGCCGAATTAAGGCGAGCAAAAGCCTCAACATTATCTCGATGCACAATTGCCTTTCTAAGACCGAGCACGCCACCGAGCAAGGGAATGGGGACACTGGTACCAGGCTCCCCCTCCGCTTCCCCACCGGCTGAACTATAAAACTCAAAATGCACACGACGCCCTTGGGCAACTTCAATACGCACCCGTCGACCTGACATTATTTCAGGATAATTGAGCAAATAATCGCCATAGACATCAGAGGTACTACTTAACATGGCATTTGCCAGCGTCTTCAGGTAGACCTGCATAAACGGGCTCCAACCGGCGCAATAGAGATTATAGGAGGGCACTGCGGGCGGGGAAGACTCTTCAGGCATACTCTTGGCCGAGAACAATAGTGTCGTTGTCACTATACAGATGCAGATATACCGCTGAATTATCATTATATGGGGTTCATTAGGCTCGCTCTGATCAGCCGAATCACGCTTACTAGGCTGCATTTTTTTATACTATTACCCTTCAATTTATAGCACAAAAACCGATGCTTCATCGGCATCTAGGGTGTATAGGGCACTTTTTGTAACGCCACTGAATCTGTTACCATGCTAGTTGGTAAGAGGTAACATAAAAACCACGTAAGCCTGACGATTTCGCTCATATAAACTATCTTTAAAACAAACACAAGAAGCGGAACAACCATCAGCACGGTCCACCACAAAGAGCCAATATTCCACTATGAAAAATCTTATTTTTTTACTAACTATTGCGTTGTTAGTGCCTGTCTTGGCAGCAAACGCAAAAGACCTCTCCAAATCCCCCTGGCATATTACCGCGACTAAGATAGACCCTAACAATTACTATGGCATTACTGTTGCTAACGGCATGGTAGGCCTTGTCTCATCCCCCAACCCCATGAAAGTCAAAGATGTCGTACTGAACGGGGTATACGACAACTACCAACGCGGCCGCGTTAGTAACATTCTCAAAACATTCAGTCATATGAATATGGCACTCGCGATTGATGGCGCAGGAATTGACCGAGGTAACATCGGCAATTTTAAGCAAGTACTGGACATGAAAGGCGCCAAACTCACCACAAGCTACACTTACGGCAAAAAAGCCACAATAAAGCATGAACTAATGTCACTTAGAAACATGCCCTACACGGCCATGAGCGTGGTAGAAATCACGGCTAAAAAGGACATCACAATTACACCGGTCAATATGATTGAGGCGCCAGATCACCTCAACGACATCCGCAATTATTACTCTGAAATCGACCGCCCACACACCCTGATCGGCTTGCTCAGTTCAGAAGCACGCAGCCCCGGCGGTAAAACCCTTGCAACGTCTACTGCCTTTATCTTGCCGGAAAAACATGGCGACGAGCCAAATATTATCCATGAGGATAATCACTACAATTCGCACACCATGAAATTCACCAAGAAACTCAAGGCTGGCAGCACCTACCGTTTCGCCGTTGTCGGCTCAACCCTGGCCTCTGTTCATTACAACGACCCACGCAACGAAGCTGAGCGCCTGACTATCTACGCTAAATTGCAAGGTATTGACGCTCTCCAAACGGCACACAAAAAAGCTTGGGACAAACTCTGGGAGAGTGATGTTGAAATTCAAGGCGACCTAAAAGCTCAGCGCGCTGTGCGCTCTGCCATTTATCACCTCTACTCCTTTGCCCGCAAAGGCACGGCTTATTCGCTCTCACCCATGGGGCTCTCTGGTTTAGGTTACAACGGCCATGTATTTTGGGATACTGAGCTATGGATGTACCCACCACTACTAGTTTTACAGCCAGAAATTGCCAAATCCTTACTTGAATACCGCTTCCAACGCCTAGATGAGGCTAAGAAAAACGCCTTCTCCCACGGCTTCGACGGGGCTATGTTCCCTTGGGAGTCCTCCGCCGACGGCTCTGAAGACACCCCGGTTTGGGCGCTCACAGGCCCCTTTCAACAGCATATTACGGCAACCATTGGTTGGGCATTTTGGAAGTACTACCAGGTCACACAAGATAAACAGTGGCTAGAAACCAAAGGCTACCCGGTACTTAAAGCTGGCGCTGAGTTTTGGATGAGCCGTGTTGAACCAAACGATAAAGGCCAATATGAAATCAACAATATCATTGGTGCCAATGAATTCGAAGAGAACATCGACAACAATGCGTTTACCAACGGCATGGTAAAAACAGTATTAGAGTTTACCGCCCTTGCCGCCGAAGCACTTGGTAAAAAACCTGACCCACAATGGCGTCATGTGGCAAAAAACATCCCGATACTTAAATTTGCTGACGGCGTCACTCGCGAAAACGCGACTTACAAGCGCGGCACTGTGATCAAACAA
>NVXL01000098.1 GCA_002746115.1 Alteromonadaceae bacterium | reverse complement strand
CTTCTGCGGACAAAAGGATTCGCTCGAACTTTTCTGTGTCGGGGTTAAATCGGTTGAGCCCACCATTGTTCGTGCCAAACCATAGATTGCCTTGTTTGTCTTCTATGATGCCTTTAAAGCCGATGTGGTTTGAGCTAATGCTGTCGGGGTTTGAGGGCTTGTGTACAAAGCGGGTAAAGTTGTCGTTACTTGGGTTGTAGCGGCTAAGGCCTTTATTTTGCGTGCCAACCCATAGCTGTTTTTTGCTATCTAGGAGTAGGGAGTTGATGGCGTTGCCACTGAGGCTGTACTGGTCGTCGGGGACGTGGTGGTAGATGTTAAAGCTGTAGCCGTCGAAGCTGGCTAGGCCCTTATCTCCGCCAAACCATATGATGCGGTGTTTGTCTTCAACGGTGACGCGTATTTGGCCAATGCTACTGATGATTGAGTTGGTGGTGGCATCAAAATGTTGTTGGGCGAGGGGTTTATTTGCGAGGCTCAGGGGTGTGAGCAGACACAAAACAAGACACAGCAAGTGCCAAGGGCAACCTTTGCCGAACGCGCGAGGCGCGTGAGGTGTATTAAAGCAAGATTGATCCATGGTTGAGGTATGTCTTCTCTTTAATCTGTATAGGTACAAGTATAGCGAATGTTCTGCGATATGGTGTTATATAAAGAAGGCTGGCTTAGTTGTTTGATGATTGGCGTATTTTTTTACCTTTATGGACGGCGAAGTTGTCGTAATAGGCGAAGACGGTTTCTTTTGGTGCCCATGATGGGGCGTTCCCGCCAAAGAAGGTGCTGAATAGGAATTGGCTAATATCGGACTCTTTGTCGTTTTCTCGGTAGATGATTTGGTCTTTGTGTATGGCGAGTGCACCGTCTATCCAAAGTTCTGCGGTGCCGTTGTTGTGGCCGATTTGGTTGAGTTTGACGTAGAGGGATAGGGCTTGGTATTTCCCTAGGATAAAAGCGGGACTTGTTGTTCTGTATGACCAGCCACATATTTGTTTGTTGGCTTTTCGGGTTTGGTCGTAGATGTATAGCTCTGCGATGCCTTCTTTGCGCCACATTATTCGCGCGCTCCAACCATTGGGGCTTTGTTCTTTGCAGCCGGTGGTGCGATGTTCAGGCCCTAGCCCATGCATTTTTCCACCGCGTTTAAAGTCGAAGTTGTCATCGAATTTAACATCGAACTGTAATGTGTATTCGGTGGCGGGAGGAATTGGGTATTTTCGAACTTGTCTTGCTGAGCCGACACTCGAAGGCTCGTATTCGGTTTTTAAGCATTGGCTTTTATCTGGCCCGCAAGCCGCGCTGACTTTTGACCACGTTGATGCGAAGTGTGCGCCTAGTGCGTCCTTGTTAAAGTCGTTTCGGTAAACGGTTTGCTTGTTTTGTTGTTTGTTGTTTTGTGGTGATTCCTCACTGGGTTTTGTGCATGCGGTGATGCTTAATATGAGGCTGATTGAAAGGCATGTTAATTTGGTTGATAGCGTGGTTTGATGGTTTTTATTATTTAGTTTTTTCATTCTATATTGTCTAATATTGTGTTTTTTAGGATGGCGCCTTCTAGGTTGCCAGTGATTCCGTTTATGAGGGCTGCATATCAAAGCTCATTAATCAATCGCATAGCGGGGAAGAAGCCGACATACTCGTCCACGGGCTCCGTCAATGTGTGTTCTAAAGAAAAGAAGAAAGCCCTAGGCTCAAAGCTGAGTGCGCGGTTCCAGAAGGCGACGGGCTCTATCGCGGTCATGTCGTAAGTAGGCATAGCTAAGGCACCAATAAGATTGATTTGGACGATTTGGATATTGTAGCAGTGTTATGGGGTGTACGCACCTAGACCGGATTAAGTTAAGTTTAACTTAATAAGTTCCGTATTTACTGAAAATGTACGCTTATTGACGGTTAACGCAGGTCGAATGTTAGTAGATTAAACACGACAAACTTATGGTCTAAATCACCATAATGATTAATGCTGAAGATATTTTTAGAATTATTAAGGTGGATTTAATCGTAAATATTTTTATTTGTTAAGTTGTTGACTTTATTGTAGTTTATTTTATCTTCTGGAAAACGGTTTCCATGTTTTTTGATCAGTCTTTGGTGTTTTTTATTACTTATTTTGCATTTGTTTTAGTTGTGGTTTTTATCGTATAAAAAAAGACACCTTGTCGCTAAAAATGAACGCTTAAGCGTTTCTAGTTGTAATAATAAATGCGTTGTAATAACTTAAAGCCATCGGAGCGCTGGAGCAGAAATTGTTTCAGACACGAAAAAATTATGATCCGCTTGTATTTGTATATGGATATAAAACCTTGTAGATCAATAGCTTAAAAGAAAATAAAAACTACATAATAAATATAAAAGAGACTATTATAATGCAAAAAGCTACCTTTACCCCATTAAAAAACGCAGCAAAAAAATTCACCCTAGCATTAACAGGCGCAGCATTATTAACAGCATCGATCGCAGCGATCGCAGATGTCCCACCCATGTCCGTTTCCGGTAACCGCGTTTTAGTCGGTGGCCAAGAAGGCAGTTTGGGCGGTATGAGTTTATTCTGGGGTAACGACGGTTGGGGTGGTGAAGATTACTACAATGCCAGCGCAATTGGCTCTTTTAAAAATGATTGGAATGCCTCAATAATCCGCGCAGCAATGGGCGTAGAAGATGGCGGTGGTTACTTTGATAACGCCGCAGGCATGACCCAAAAAGTACGCACAGTAGTCGATGCCGCCGTCGCAAACGACATGTACGTTATTATCGATTGGCACAGTCATCACGCACACGAACATAATTGGGCAGAAGCCGTTAGCTTCTTCAGCCAAATGGCGACCGAATATGGTCATCTAAATAACGTTATTTATGAAGTATACAACGAGCCACTAGCTGTTTCTTGGAGCGGCTCCATTAAGCCTTACGCAGAAACCATTATCGATAGTATTCGTGCAATCGACCCTGATAACCTAATTGTTGTTGGTACTCCAAGCTGGTCGCAAGGCGTAAAAGAAGCCTCTCACGATCCAATTAATCGCAACAACATTGCTTACACCTTACATTTTTACGCAGGCACCCACGGTCAATGGCTTCGTGATGACGCTACTGCCGCAATGAATAACGGCATTGCTTTATTCGCCACAGAGTGGGGCACAGTTAACGCCGATGGTAACGGTGGTGTGAACGAATCAGAAACCGCCTCATGGGTTAACTTCATGAAAGCCAACGGTATTCATCACGCTAACTGGTCCGTGAACCGAAAAGACGAAGGCGCCTCGGCATTTGTGCCTGGCTCTAGTACGACCGGTGGCTGGACCGATAGCGACCTAACTTGGTCAGGTCAAGTCGTGCGAGATTACTTACGCAACTGGGGTCAAATACCTGGCGGAACCGGCAGCACAGGCTGTACGCCAGCCACCTTACCGGCATTTATTGAGGCCGAAGATTACTGCGCAATGGATGGCGTGCAAACAGAATCAACGTCGGATGACGGTGGTGGTAGCAACGTTGGTTGGTTAGATGCTGGTGATTGGATGACCTACGACCTAGATGTCCCGTTCGCTGGCGACTACGATATCTCAGTGCGAGTTGCGAGCTTAAATGGAGGAGGTCTATTACGGATTGATCAAAACTCCGGTGCTAACTTGCTAACCAACATTAATATTTCACAAACTTCTGGATGGCAGAATTGGACGACCATTACTGAGCGTATTACTTTAGGCTCTGGTGCACAAACCATTGGCTTAGGTATTGAATCGGGTGGGTTTAACGTTAACTGGATAAGCATTGAGCCTGCGGTTTCCAATCCGACGCCAACACCACAACCGACTGCGACGCCTCAGCCGACTGCTACACCACAACCGACGCCAACGCCAACGCCTCAGCCATCAGTGAATATACATATTGAAGCCGAGAGCTACAGTGTAGCGGCGACGGTTCAAACTGAAGGTACCTCGGATACGGGCGGTGGTTTGAATGTTGGTTGGATCGACTCAGGTGATTGGATCTCTTACCACGATGTTGATATCCCTGTAAGCGGCACCTACACAGTTTCTTTCCGAGTTGCGAGTCAAAGCGGCGGAAGCGTGAAACTTGAGAAAGCGGGTGGCGGTACAGTATACGGCACTGTAAATATTCCAAGCACTGGCGGATGGCAGAACTGGACGACCGTAAGTATGCAGGTTCAATTAACTGCCGGTGTACAAGACATCGCGATTGTTGCCTCTGCAGGCGGATGGAACATCAACTGGTTTAGCTTGAGTATGTAACCGTAAAGGATGGATATTGTTTTTAGATGTAAAGATGTAAATGTAAATATGTTATGTTGAATGAGCTTAGTTATTAGTGTTTCGAATATCTGAAACGTGCCGGAGGTGAAAGCCTCCGGCTTTTTTTCGTCTGTTGGTTTTGTGTTTAAAAGTTGATTTTGACACTAATTTTAAAGCTGACCTTGAGCGTCGGTGTTAATGAGCTAAAAGTGTCGTGCTAAAAACCGTTTGAATAAAATCTAGAAATACCCGTACCTTGGGTATTTTTAATCGATACTGGGGGTAAAGCGCGTAAAAATTCACGTTGGGCATTCCCCACCCGGGTAATACTTGAACTAATTGACCTTTTTCTACGGCTGTTTGGCACATATAATCTGGCAATACAGCGATGCCTAAGCCATCGAGTACCGCATGTTTTAGTGTAAAAAAATCATCGACAAGTAATTTAGGTTTAATAACAATGTCGTGATTCTTCTGGCCTGATTGTAATCGACAGCTGTTGGTGTGATGGTTTTTACTCATTAGTAGGAAATTACAGGTGGATAAATCGCTGACCGTTTTTATTGTTTTGCACTGAGTTAAATAATTCGGGCTTGCATAAATCTGACGCTTAGCACTGCCGAGGCGTTTTGCTATGAGTCCGGAGTCGTCTAAGTCGCCGACGCGTATTAACATATCGAAGCCTTCTTCAATTAAATCAACCCGACGATTGGTTAAACTCAACTGCATATCAATATTGGGGTACTGATGCATAAAATCGGCAAGCTTGGGTTGAATCATGAGCTGCCCAATCGCGACCGACGCCCCTACGCGTAATTGCCCCTTTGGCGTGCCAATTAACTGAGAGACGGATGCGTTTGCGAGGTCAAGCTCCTGATGAATACGCCTGCAATGGGCTAGGTATTGTTTGCCAACCTCCGTTAGATGCTGCGATCGTGTCGAGCGCTCCAATAAAGTCACGCCGAGTTGATGTTCTAAGCGCGAGACCTTGCGACTGAGATTCGCCTTGGGCATACCGGTGCGCTCTGCGGCTAGGGTAAAGCTACCTGCCTCGACGACGGCGAGAAACAGCATCATATCGTTTAAATCTTTAGCTTCAGGCACGTGTATGGCTCACTGTTGTTATTGTTGCTACTATTGTTATTAGGATTGTTGTTGAAAGTGAAACAGTGAGTTTACATTGTGTGTATTTATCAGACAATGATAAGGGTCTATTATTGTCTCATACACCGTCGGCGACAGGCGACAATAGAAAACTGAGAGGCACTTCAGCATGCAAATTTTATCACGAGACACATTACCCCTAGGCGGATTCGCAGGTTTACTAGAGCATAGGCTTGTGACGGACAGTCGCGTTTTTAGTGGCAGAAAATCGCCAGAAACCTGGGAGGGGCTTGGCAATTTTGTTTATCTGGCAGATGCTAAGTTTAACCCCAAAGGTGAGACCGGCATGCACTCGCACAAAGAGATTGATGTGATCTCAGTAATGGTTGAAGGCTGTGTTAGCCATGAAGGCTCGCTGGAACATGGTAAAAGCTTGGATACTGGCGACGTACAAGTGCAGCGTGCAGGCGGTGAAGGCTTTGCCCATAATGAGGTCAATCCTGACGACAGTCAAAATCGCTTAATACAGCTTTGGGTTTTACCTGAGCAGCAGGGCGAGCCTGCAGGGTATAAATATTACAGCCCTAAACAATCGGAGGAGACGCGTATTTATGGTGGCGATAAGTCTCAAACGGATACTTTTGATAGTCGTACAATTATTAACATTGTAAAACTCGATGCCGGGCAAAGCGTGACCTTGACCGGGGAGCATTTAACTTACGTGACCGGAGGTGAGGCGAGGTTTGTGGATGGCGAACAATCTCATCAAGCGGTGGATGGCGATCTTATTCGAAGTGATCATTGTGAAGTCACAGCCGCAACGGAGTTGCAGATGATTGTGGTGACAAGGTCGTGAGTCAGATAAAGGCACCCAATCGGCACCTGATGGCCTTTGTTACTTTTTTGTCCTTGGTTCCGATGGTGTATTTTGTTCCGGATTTTGTTGCGCAATACACCGGCGGCATAAAGTGGTTAAATGTTGTCGTCTCGGTCGGGATTATTGTGCCGATTATCTCGTATATTATTATGCCGTTGACGATAAAGTTTTTTAAGTGATAGTGGGGCTTGTTGGCCCCTACTTATCGGCCAGTTAACGAGTGTGTTCTTGATGCTTTTTCTCTAGCTCCTGATGCTTGGTGTTTAGCTGCCTTTTCGCTTCTGCATCGTCGCAGTTAGCGAGTTGCTCTTTTATGTCTACAAGTTGCTCTCGGGTGCTGAGAATTTCTTCTCTTGCTTGAAGCGCTGCGGCGGTTTTTTTTGATTCGGATTCATTTATTGGGGAAGCAAACTGGCTGATAAGCTGTGTGCTTTGCTTGCCTGCGTTGAGTAAGCTTGTGCTGATGTTAAAGGTGGGTAGGCTCATGTTTTCGTAGTAAAGCTCGCGTTCTTTGTTGGTGACTGTGTGACAAGTCGCGAGTAAGGTTTGTAAATCATGATCAAAATCAGCTAGTGATTGGTTAACATTTTGATCACTCCATTTGTCTTCAAATTGGTAGAGTAAGGATTTAAGTGTTGCTCGTGCTTGAGAGAAGATGGCCACATTCTGACTTTTCGCCATCCATTGAGAAATTCCACGGTAAACGGCAAGTAAGCCTGCCAACAAAGCGGCAATATGAGGGGTGGCATTACCGGCGCTGACGTGGCTGGATAAAAACGGAAGAGCAATTAAGAGGAATACAGAACCCCATATAAAAAATCTTTGTTCGCCTACCCTTTTCTTGATGCTTGTGTGATACCACTTTATGGGGAGGTGGCAATGAATGACCAGGTCTTCCAGTGTTTTCTTTAATGCCCCTTCGGGGCCGTTCATATCTAGGTTTAACCGTAGGCAGAGTTTTTCAAAGTCGGGTTGTGCTCGCTTGCGGTTGCGATGGGTTTCGTCGCAGATTTCAAAGGAGTATGCGTGGTTTGTTGGGTCGCTGTTACTCATTGTTGTATGCCTGTGTGCTGTTTATTGTTTATTGTGTGAAAGGGGGGAGCCATCACTGTTTTTCTACTGTCTTGTCTGCTTAGATTTTAAATCGTATTTGGCCAATGTTCGTTTACTATCATGATAGCCTGTTGTTGGTTTGTGCTTAGGTCGTGGCCGACAAGTTGTAGTGGTATGCGGGGTAGCCAGTGCTTATGCGGGTTTTTTGTGGTGCTTGTTTCCGGGAGGGTAGCGTTAGCGAGTTGTTTTAGCCAGTGTAAAATCTCCGGGGATGTAAACTGATGTGTATTGCGGGTTTCGCCGTTTAACCAGTCCATCTTTTCTAATACTACCCATTGATAATCTTTGAATTGAAGTAATTTCTCGGCATTTTGAATGTGCAGCCAGTTGCCAGTTATGGCGTCATGGTTGCTGTGTTCTGGAAGTGCTTCGTTTGCGAATAATGGCCGATATAATCTGCCGCAAATTAAGTGTTGAGATTGTATCGATGTCGGGTCAGTATTTAAATCATCTAAAGTCTTTTGGCTTTCAGTTTTAGACGGCAAAGCAAGCTGGTGGCTTATCATACGTGCAAGTTTAATGTCGAGCCTATCGCGTGCGTTTGGTCCTATCCAGTGGTGCCAGCTGGGTGGGGTATTTTCGACGCTGGGTAAATTACTTTTATCGCAATACAGGTAAAATTTTACGGCGGTTTCTAAGTGAATAATATCGCTGTTTTTATCTTCGAGAACAAAGTCCATTTCACCTAAGGTAATTTTATTGCGGTATATCGGAATGTTATTGGCGATCAAACGGTATTGGCAGATACCGTCGTGGCGGCCTTGAATAAAGAAGAATCTTAGCAAGGCTTCAAAATATAAACCTAGGCGTCGATAATCCGTGGGTTGAGGTGGTGCTGTCTCGCATGCGTGTCCTGTAAGCTCTAATTGTTTGAGCCAGTCATAGATTTCGCTTTTATCATCATGAGGTGTAAATGCTTTAAAGCCAGAAAGTTCACATGTAAACAAGGGTGGGCTTAATAATAGCCATGCCAAATCTCGAAGCCATTTGGCGTCAAAATCTACCCATGGGTGGATACTGTACAGGTGTGAGTTTATAGGCATAGTTTACTTGCTATTGTTGGACGATTGCAGTAAATTCTGCGCCCGGCGACTAGGTAAGGTGTTGATCTTACCTATGTGAAGTAAATGTCGCCAGTATTAACAATCAATCTCAATAGGAATGGAACTGCATGAATGCACACACTTATTTAAATATTCTTTCTTCGAACTTCCCATTTTCGAACTCCCCACTAAAGGCAATAAAACGTTCAGCGCTTATTTTAGCGACATCAATGATCTATGCCTGTGGCGGCGGGAGTGCCGGTACGCCGAATAATCCACCTCCGCAGAATACAAATAATATACCTGTAATAACCTCAGTTGATCAGCTCTCCGTAGCAGAGAGTAGTGATTGGACGCACACCATTACGGCGACTGATAGCGATGGTGACACGATACGTTTTAGTATTAGTGGCGGTGACGATCGTGCAGTGTTCCAAATAAACCCGGTTAGCGGTGAGCTAAGCAGCATTGCCAATTTTGATTACGAATCCCCCCAGGATCAAAACGCTGACAATAGTTACCAAGTGATCATTGATGCAAGTGATCAAAATACCGGGATTGCTCGGCAGACGGTGACGGTTGATGTCAGTGGCAGTCGTCTAACGCCAGTGGCTTTATTGCCGATACCGAATAGTAATTTACTTGGAATGGCTGAGACGGTTCGTATTCGCGGTAAGTTAACGGCGAGTGATGGCGTGTTAGAAAATCATCAAGCGAGCGTTACTGTTAATGATGTTGATGTTACCTTTGATAGTGATGATAATAGCTTTTGGTATGCAGATATCCCTTTAACGGTTGGCGATAATACCGTTGAGGTAGTGCTTATCGATAGTGATGGCGGCGGCGATGATATTTTGGTTTACAGCTTAGATAATACGGCGAGTATTCAGCGTATTAAAGCTGCTGCCAATGCGACACCTGGCGCGGAGCCGCAGGCGATGTTCTTTTTGGATGTCGCGCAGCAAGCGATATTGAGGCGCGAGTTTGTTGATAATGAAACAGCTGTAATCTCTTCTAAAGCTCAGGGTGTTGGGCTATTATTCGGCGATTTTTTATACAGAGATGCGACTGAAATGTTATTTGATGAAGTGAACAACCAGTTGGTCTTTATGTTGATATTACCCGGTGATCGCGGCTTTGGTTCCTATAATGGTTTGATGGCGGTGGATGTTGAAACGGGTGACAGGGAGGTGATTTACTCTAGTAGTAACGGTGTAAGCACCACGCCCTCGCTTAGGAGTATAACCTTAGATACTGAAAACAACCGCTTGTTGTTTCTTGATGCCGGGCGAGTGGTAGCATTCAATTTTGATGATGCTAGTGTAACGTCTTTTGCCGATTTTTCTACGGATGCTTCTGCGAGCAACTTACGCTGTTGTGTTTTTGATCTTGATATTGTTTATCGCGGCGATAATATCTTATATATTGTGGGGGAATCCTTTTTAGCGCTTTCTGAGAGCCCTGAAGTTTATTCCTTTAATATTGAAACCGGTGAGGCTGTAAATTTGCTAAATGGTAATGCTTTGGCCGATGAGGCTATTACCTGGGACATTATTGATATTGGCTTTAGTGAGTCTGGAGATGAATTTGCAGTTTATAATTCGGTGCCGCCATCGGTTGGGCCTGCTCAGATTTTTGTTGTCGATGTTAATTCTGGTGATTTTGTATTTACCCAAAATACAACAATGTTTAGCACGGTGAGTTTTTTCCATAGTGATGAGGTGGACGACCAAGTATTTTTACTTGGTATTGGTAGCGACGAGTTTGTACGTGTTGAAGCTTCTGGCATCACTCCTGTGGCACAAAGCACTAGTACTAACGAGTGGCGAAACCTACACCTAGATACTGAGCAGCAAGTACTTCACGTGTTTAATGCCAATGAAAAGAGTGTTGATAGTATTAGTTTACGCGATTCCGAACACAGCCCGGGTGCCGAGTTTGTTATGCCTGAAGGGTTGCTGTATAACGAGCCATTTGCCACCGCTATTGATAAGCAAAACGGCACCTATTTTCATGCGCCGTCTAGAGTTTTTAGTAGTGGTGGAATCTCCGCTACAAATATTCGTACTGGTGCCTCTGAGTTGATCTATAGTTTGTCCCAGTTTTGGCAAGATAAAAATCTTGAAGCTGACATCTTTTTTGTGGATTCAATGGCGTTTGACGAGGTTTCTGGTCGCTTGTTGGTGGGGATTTCGTGGACGATAAGTTTTTCAAACGAGGAACGACGTGAACTTTTCTGGATAAATGCGGATGGCACGGATCGCACAACAGTACTGTCGACACCTTCAATTGGTTTTGTATCCCAGTCTTTTTTCAATCTGTTCATTGATTCCGAAAATGATCGGGTGTTGAGTCTGTCGTTGTTTGGCTCAGGGCTTGAAATGATCGACCTTAATGCTGGCGGTGAGGCTACACTGAGCTCAGTCACCCTTGTGGGTGGGCGAAGTGATACGTTAATTGGTTTACATTTAGCCTCCAGTGGTGAACGTGCACTGACCTTGGATATTGCGAATAGCGAGCTTCTTTGGATTGATGTCGTCACCGGGGAGCGTAGCGTGTTAAGCGATGCGGATACCGGGAATGGCCCACTTATGAATGGCCTGAGGGATGTTGTTTTGGATGAGGCAAGCGGACGTGCTTTTGTGAGTTCACCATCTCAAAACGTGATTTTTGTGGTCGACCTTGAGACTGGTGATCGTAGCGTTCTAAACCCTTAGGTTTTAGATCTTACGTAGTTTTTGAATAAGGGTTTAAATTGCTCTTCTGTTGTGGTCGTGTTGGCGCTAATATGCAAGCTTGTGCTGCATAAGTAATGGCATGACCACACTAGCAGGCGTCTTCTGCGCGTATATAAAGAACGAGCATATCTATTGGATACTGATCAAACCTTCCCGCAATCAAACAAATTAAGTGCTGTTATTGCAGCACTTAGATCTTACCCCTTTACCTATCTTGTTATCGTGCTCGGCGCACTTAGCTTTGCTGTTTACTTACTAAGCGGTATCGCAGGCTTTGCGCTCTTAGGCATGACACAAACATTAGCGGAGCTAAGGGAGGGCGGTGAATATTGGCGGGTGTTAACACCGGTATTTATACACTACACCTGGCCGCATATTGGCGTTAACCTTTATTTGTGGTGGTTGTTTGCTCCGCTAATCGAAAGGTTTTCCCGAGTAACGCTCGTGGTGTTATTTTTTGGTGCTGGTATTTTAGGCAATATAAGCCAATTTCTCTTAACTGGCGTTGAATTTGGCGGGTTATCTGGTGTGGTATATGCTTTGTTTGCTTATATTTTGCTCATATCTAAACTCGCGCCTGAGAAAGGCTTGTTCATTGCTCCTTGGTTGTCTTGGGCTTTGTTGGCCTTGTTGTTATTGGGTTTCACGCCTCTATTGGGGTTAATCTCCAACGGTGCCCACGTTACGGGCCTGATTTGGGGGGCTTTGTGTGCATCCGCGACCCACTTAAGGAAGGTAAACACTTAAGCCTGCATAAACTTGGGTATTAACAAGAGTTTTACTTTTCAGTGAGATCAATTTCGTCTAATCTTACGATCAAACATCTCTAGGTTGACTGGAGTGTGTCGTCTGGCAGAAATATACGTAAAAATATGCAACCTTGCATGTCAAGCTTGTATGTAAAAAATTGTATATCAAAAGCTGTATATCATAAGGTGAGCGAGTGAATAAAGTTCGAGCAATGGAAACCGGCGATTTACGAGCGGTCTTGTCTATCATCGGCAAGCATGACGATGATGATGGCGAGGACGCAAGCGCAAGCTTTGAGCGAGATGGCATAAAAGACCATTACGTGCTTGAGCAAGAGGGTAAACCCGTTGGTGTATGCGGCTTTCGTGAGGTGCCCTCAACCACTGAAACCTATGTGCTTTCATGGACGTATCTAGCATCCAAACTGCGTGGTCAGGGGCTTGGTCAAAAGCTCTTCGAACATGTACTCTTCGCGCTTCAGCAACGTAAAGCCCGCAAGTTATTCGTCAAAGTCTCAGATTACGCAGATAAAACTGGCGTCAAAATCTACGCACGCGCACTTAGCTTCTATAAAGCTTCAGGTTTTACTGAAGAACTTCGCATTCCAGATTATTATGATGAGGACGAAGACCAAATTATCCTCGGTCTAGAGATCAAGCCTAGCGCCATGTTTGATGCACCCGTCGCAAAAATTGGGTGGGGCGATACGAGTAATGAAGACGCCAAATTCAAGACCGAAGGTGGTGCCGATGAAGACGCCAAATTCAAGACCGAAGGTGGTGCCGATGAAGATGGCGCTGATAATGAGACTCCGGCGGCGCTAGGCGGCAGCGGCCCTATGATTGCAGAAGAGCGCCCTCAAATACTATTCAATGGGCTGCATGAAATTGCTGAGACGGAAGGCGCCTATAGTTTTGCTTGGACAGTAAAAGAGCCAAGCGGCCCAATTCAAACCTTCGTTAACAAATTTACCAAACCCAATTTTACGGTAACGGATTTACAGCGTGGCATAGGTGCCGTGCGTGACGAGGGGGGGCGTAAAGTGTTTTTAAGCTTTCCCTCAAATTTACCGCTGATTCATCAGCCCCTAAAAAGAACAGGTTTTGAACTTCTTGGCACGCTTAAGGATTACTACGAGCCTGGTCTCCATGAAATGCATTTTGTTTATCACGTGTCTTAGTTTTTAGGTTTTAGTGTTATAAATCAAATAGGAGTATTTTCTGTGAATAATTTAACCACCCGCTTACTCGCTGTACCCGCTTTTTTCTCGATCCTTATGTTCTCCGCATGCTCTGATAAGGCGCCAAGCGTTGACCTTAAAAAAGTGCTCGAAATTACCGAGCAAACATTGACTCAATTTGAAGACCGCGCTGTTGGCAGTGAAAACGCGCCGTCGATTGACGCATTTGCAGAAGAGTTTGCCGCTAATCTTAACACCGCAACCCCTCCTGTTTATCCTGAGCCACTAGGCGTTATTGCTGGTGAAGATGGCTCCTTTAAGGGTTACCAAGATAGCGATGGCAATTCTGTGCAAGACTCTGGTGAGGCCGATCTATTTACTATCGAGATCGATGGCGAAGGTAGCCGTCTGATAGCAACTGATGTTAACAGTACTGTACAAGACCGTCACTTTAGTGGTGGTGGTTTACTAGCCGGTCTTTTAATCGGTCAGATGCTTGGCCGTCAGCGCGCCGCTGGCGTTAATCCTAAGAGCTTAAGCAGTAAAAAGAGCACACCTGCACGTAGCTCAAATACTTCGGCTAAATCGAAAGCGGGTTCTGGTAGCCACTCTTCGGGTAAATAAGATTTAGTATCTGCTTTAATTGCCCCTCTGTTCGTTTAGAGGGGCACCTTCCTTTTTATTTCGGTTTTATTCATGCAATCTTCTGAGACTTCGGACTTTTCCGCCCTAGGTAATAAACAGGTGGGGGTATTGTTAGCCTCCATTTTAATTGTTGCGCTATGTGGCATCGCTTATGAGTTGATTATTGGCACCATTTCCAGTTATTTGCTCGGCAATAGTGTTTATCAATTCTCCTTCACCATTGGCTTTTTTATGTTTGCCATGGGGATAGGCTCGTTATTATCAAAATATCTCGATAACAATTTGGTTCGTAATTTTATCTTGGTAGAAATGGCCATCTCACTAATCGGGGGAATTAGCAGTATTTTACTGTTTATGGCCTTCCCCTTGGTGCGGGCTTTGTATGAGCTGATTATGTACAGCTTGATATTGAGCATCGGTATTTTGGTTGGTCTTGAAATCCCAATCTTAACGACGATTTTGTCGCACAAGGTCAGTATTAAAAAATCCATTGCCCATGTGATGTCACTCGACTATGTCGGCGCGTTAATTGGCGCGGTCGCATTCCCCTTGTTTTTATTACCTACTTTGGGTTTGCTCCAGTCTTCCTTTGCGATTGGTTTGATCAATATATTTACCGCCTTAGTCAACGTCGTGGTTTTTCGGGATCAGTTGAAACACTATAAATGGTTGCTAGGCACGTGTTTCGCAATACTCTTTGGTTTAATTGCGTTTATTGTCTTCGGCACGGTGATTACTAGCTTTGCTGAGAAGCATTTATATTTTGATCAGGTGGTGTTTAGTAAGCAGACGCCTTATCAGAAGTTAACCGTGACCAAGTCTGTGGTGAGTTCGGATCAGCGCTTGTATATTGATGGTCATATTCAGTTCTCGTCACGTGATGAGTATCGTTATCACGAGGCGCTAGTGCATCCCATTATGAGCTTGCCTGGCGTGCACGAAAATATATTGATACTTGGCGGTGGTGATGGTTTGGCCGTGCGTGAGCTACTGAAGTATGAGGATGTTAAGCGCATTGATTTGGTGGATATTGACCCGGAGATGACACGCATCGCCAGAGAGCTACCTATGCTTGCGAGCTTAAATGAGCACAGTTTGGACTCTGAGCTGGTGACGGTGTATAACGAGGATGCTTTTAGCTTTATTAATGCGCCGGGTCAATTGTACGACCGGGTGATTGTTGATATGCCTGATCCGCACAACGAGGCGATTAACAAGTTATATTCGAAAGAGTTTTACACCATGGTGAAACGGCGCATGACGCCCGAAGCTTTGTTGGTTAGTCAAAGCTCTTCGCCATTTTTTACTCGCCGGACTTTTTGGTGTATTGAGCGCACTATGAATGAGGTGTTTGGCCATACCCTAAGTTATCATACCAGCTTACCGTCATTTGGGATTTGGGGCTTTAATCTTGCCTCTAGCGAAGCATCAATCGACGCTGATTTTACTGTCTCTGTGCCGACTCGTGCGGTGACTGAAGCTTCTATGCAAGCGTCTTTGGTCTTCACTAAAGACATGGCTAAAATCGACAGCCCGGTTAACTCGATTATGGTGCCGAAGTTGTATCAGTTGTATATCGATGATCTTAAATAGGGCTTGTTTAAAATTAAAAAACCTTAGAATAAACTAAGCGTCAAATTGTAATTCGCATAGGCGTTGGTAAATAGCACACGATTTTAACAAGGACTTGTGATCCCCCTTATCTACGATCCGGCCTTCGCTCATTACCACAATCTCATCAGCATGTAAGACTGTCGCTAGGCGATGCGCAATAATTAAAGTCGTACGCCCGGTCATTAAAGTGTTCAAGGCTTGTTGCACATGGTATTCACTTTCAGCATCTAGTGCGCTTGTGGCTTCATCGAGTAATAATATTTCAGGGTCTTTTAAAATTGCACGGGCGAGCGCAATACGTTGCTTCTGGCCACCGGAGAGGCGCACACCTTTTTCCCCAAGGTCGCTGGCGTAGCCGCCCGGTAATTGCTCGATAAATTCGTGCGCATGGGCTTTTCGCGCAGCATCTATGACTTCTTCATCGCTTGCCTCAGGCCTACCATAACGGATGTTGTGCCATACATTCGCGCTAAATAACACCGGCTGCTGAGCGACAGTTCCCATACTGCGCCGTAGCGCGTGCACATCGGCCTCTTGCAATGGGCAGTCGTTAATTTTAATACAGCCTTGCTGTGGGTCGTAAAAGCGTTGTAGCAATTCAAATAATGTACTTTTACCGGCACCGGAAGTACCTACAAAGGCGACCACTTGACCTTTTTTAATGTCGAGATTAATCTCTTTTAAGGCGGCACTGTCTGGGCGAGTGGGGTAGTGAAAGCTGACGTTTTCAAAGCTTAACGCGTTACTTGTACTGCTGTTGCTGGTTTTAGTGCTGCTTCCGATGTTTATCTCGCGTGGTGAGTCGGGAGATTGAATGTCGCTAGTAATCTCCAACAGCTCTAAAAGACGCGTAGCCGAGCCTGCCGCACGTTGTAATTGACCGTAAACCTCGGCAATTGTCGCCACTGACATGGCGACCATCAGGGCATAAAAAACAAAAGCGCCTAGCTCCCCACCGGTAATTTTATTATTCAATACATCCATCCCGCCAACCCAGAGCATGATGCTGATAGCGGAGAAGGCGAGCATAATGACGACAGAGATTAGAAAAGAGCGTTGTTTTATGCGTTTTTTGGCAACCTCAAAAGCGCTTTCAACTTCCTTATCAAAGGCTTGTTGCTCACGTTCTTCACTGGTGTAGCTTTGCACGACTTTAATGTTTTGAATGACCTCGCCTGCGTAGGTGCCAACGTCGGCGACCGCGGCTTGGCTACCCTCTGCTAAACGACGCACGCGCTTGCCAAAGAAGAAAATAGGGATCAGTACGGCGGGGATGACAGCCAAGACA
>NVXL01000097.1 GCA_002746115.1 Alteromonadaceae bacterium | reverse complement strand
AACAACAATATTGGCATCATCACAGCTCAAAGACTTCAAGCCAGCCTCCTAAATGACCTAATTAGCGATCCCGACCAACGTAAGATTCGTCTAGCAGAAGAAGCAGAACGAATAGGTGTTACTTTTAGTATTGAAAAGAGCTAGGAAATACCTATGAATGTATCATTCAATACTTCAGGAAAACTATTTCTCATATTAATGGCCTGTTGTAATCATGATTCTCTAGCAACAGAAGAGCTCCGCCATTTGGATGCTATCAACGCATTCAAGACCATAGTGATTGAAGGCGCTGATATTCCTAAGGTATTGAATCAGCCTCTAGACACTTTTTCATTAGCTGCCGTTATTGACGATGAAATGGAACCAATTCCTTTTCAAATTGACGAATACAATATTGGTGGAGCGGTCTATTTTGAGGATTGGGACGTACCCATTTCCGGGGAAATCGATATTTTCGACCCCAATGACAAATTACTATTCATATACAAAGATGCAGGTACACGCCGCAAACCCAACCATCAGTACGATGGTGAAATAATACATGAGATAGAACTCACTAATAAACTAAATGACGTACGTTACGCCTATATCATCAAAAATTCTCGGCTGCGATCGGATGAGCAATATGTGCGCTATAGCGCCGATGAAGCATTAGTCGAAACAGACTTCTATTCCATAACATATAACAAAGACAATCATGTAATTTGGGATGACTTCTCTATAGAAAATTATGATGGAGAAGAGAACCCATTAGATGCGTTGAAGATACGTCTGGATACAGGGGTCATCATTGATCTTGCAAAAATAGAATTAAACAATGGCGACTTAATTGCGACACCAAAAAGCGAGCGGATTGGTCCCATTCGAACGACAACACAAATGGAATTAGTGTTCTGGTTCTTGAACCTTCCTTATGTCACAGTAAGCCTACAGCTTCACCATGCTCCAAATTCACTGGTGTATGATATTAGGGCCATTCTTCCGGCTCTGCGAAGAAAAATGCTTGCCAACCCTCAAATTCGCCTATCACTAGAAGGAAACAACCTTTTTGGTGCAGAAATACGGACCGCATTGGGACCAACAACTCCTGCTTACACCGATGGCAAAATGGATGATATTGAACTGAAATATCTTAGTGACGGAATTTCCATCAAAAACAATTGGATATGGTGGAATACTAAACGTAATCTTGACTTTTTAGCCTTCTTTAATTTCAACAGTGAACTTACAGAACCTATCTCATTTTTCTACAATGACGACGACCAGGTAATCGACCAACCCGAGCGTTTCCCAGGACAACTACCCAATGTGGGATATAAAATACATTCACTACCCAAAGATGGATACTTTGGGTTTACCGTGAATATACATCTGAGTAACGGATATAGAGGCAACCCTGCGTTATTTAGCAAGGACATACGCCAGCTACCAGACATCTCCATTTTCACCCCTCAGAAGACCTTTTTGTGAACATGACAACAACTTACACAATGAAACATTAGGAAAAAACCGCTTCATAATCAAGAGGATCAGAATCGAAGTACATCACCGAAATACATCCGCTCATATTTCCAATTAATATCAAGATACCGGTATATATAGGACAATAGGGATGGCCTACACGGACATTTACAAAACTATAAACTAATTTCTGCTGATCCTATTGCTAAAAGTTCAATTATTTGATATTCAATGTACTTAACAACAAAACAATAACAACAAACCTGGCATTTTCCTTTCAGTATGGGGGGCATTAAAAATCGAAACCAAACCTCTTATCTCAACCTGCTATTTGCAGGATATTATTAGCTTACTCGAACAACGCAATATAGATTCACTTCCCTATCTTGAGAAGTGCGAACTGTCTCACGTTGCAAATGTTTCGAGCGTAGAATTCATAGAATTTTCTAAATTCAATAAATTTGTAAATTTGGTTTATTTTGAAGTAAACATTCCAGATTTAGGACTCATTACCGGTTCTAATTACCACATCAACAGTCATGGCCTCGCAGGCATTGCCGCCATGGCTCAAAAAGATATTAAAAGTTGCTTAACTATTGCCGGACAGGTATTGGAATACAGATTCCCCGCCCTCACAGCCACATACATTGAACGCGATAATTGTTTTGGGATTCGTCTTGATGAAATAATTCCACTAGGAAAAGCTCTTCCTGTTTTCATTGAGCAGGTCATCTATGCATTTATTAATATTGCAAAAGAAGTCATTCAAAAACCTCTAGAAATACAGCAATTAAGGCTGGCTTACCCGGAGCCAGAGTACAGTGAAAAATATGACGTATTCTTATCTCCATCTATTGAATTTAATTGTGGCTCTACCGAATGTCTAATTTCAGATGCAATCCTCGATGAACCTAACTTTCACGCAAACCCGGAGACGGCAAAAACGGTACTGAATCATTTTCAGTCAACTTCACCAGAATCAAATAAAAACAATCTATTCCGAAAAATAAAATCCATTTTGGATGACAGTGTAGAGGAAAAAACAGATCAGAAATATGTCGCCGATAAACTTTGTATAAGCCCGCGCACACTGAGAAGAAAATTGGGAGAGTTGGACTCTTCATTCGCTGACATTAAGAATTCAAGCATTAAGACCAGAGCCATCAACTATTTAATTCACTCTAGAAAAAGCATTACTGAAATATCATATCTGCTAGGGTATCATGACGCGTCACATTTCAGCAAAGCTTTCAAAGCACTCACAAAATATGCCCCAAAAGAATATAGAGAGGCCAACATGACAAACCTATCTCCATAGAAAAATCGAAATATCATTCTTTAGACTTCAACAATGAAGTTTTGAATGATTTTGGAGACACCCCCTTCCATTGTTTAAACGCTTTACTAAAAGAAGACGCATTACTAAATTCTAACCGCTGTGCTACTTCTGAAATCGTAAATTTTCCGCCGGCCAAATAGGCTTCCGCCAGGGAACACTTTTTAACATTCACAATAGAAGTATAAGTAATTCCAGCTTCACTTAACCTACGACGAAGCGACCTTACGCTCATGTTAAACGTTTTTGCTGTCGACTCTATGGATGGTATCATGTCACTCTTTTCAATCAGGTCATTTACACGATCTATAAACGTACTTTCCTTAGATGCAGGCATTTGATTTTTAATAATATGAGAAGCAGATTCAAAAGTTTCTTCACATGAATAACTTAGACCTTTACTAAACTCATCTTCATCAAGCAACAATTCATAACATTCGGATCCAAATTCAACCTTCTGCTGAAATAAATTGGTATAAAGTTGAAAATAGTCAGGTTTAGCATGTCGAAAACGGATTATTGCGTTAGACAGCTGAGAATTTGACATGGAATCTAAATGTCTATACACCGTCGCAAATATCAATTCCGATATATATATAGAAAACTTTTCATTGATAACATCCAATTCAATACCAAAGCCAGAGTAATTACCTCTATTAACATGGGTGAACGTGACGCCATGAAATCGACTTTTCGCATATTCGATGAGCGTATCAATTGCCTCAGTTAGAGTTGCGCGTGATAATGCGGCGATCCCAAGCATTCCGTGATGAGAAAAACCGAGTCGCCCTCCAAAAAACAAGCCCGTACCCTTTATACCCGTAAGCGCCTCGATATTATCTACTAGCCGTATAATCTTTGAAGACGACACAAAACCATCTATATTTCCTAACTCCTTCGAAGTTAGACCCGTATTTTCTAATACCAATGAACGCTCTACCCCTATTTCTACCAAAATATCTAAACCGGCATTAACATAGCTCACTGCAGTATCGAGTTCTTCAGTAACATGATTAGGATCCATAAATACTCCACGCTCCAAAAAWWGGAATCTCTTTATACTTTTTTATTATAAKTTGCATCGACATTAAGAATGCCTAAAGATAATACCGCGAATTAAACATAAAACCAAGAATTGCTAATTGTAGCAATAGAAGATGATTTACCTGCAAGATCTAAGATATTCCCGGTGTTTTTGGGACAATATTGAGATCTACCAATTGTCTTTTTATCCTAGTTCAGCAAATACACCAACAATCTAGAATTCATCACCCCTTAATCATTTAATATATAAAAAAGTGATCGGTTTACAATTAAAAGTAATAACCTTATTCTATAATTAAGAAASTTYTCCTGACAAGGAATAATATTCTCCATAATTTTTGTAACATTGTTTTGGGAACATTGTTTACACACTCAATATTGAATTATCTACTAACACCTATAATCCAGCAATACCTAACAACTAGCTTCAGCCATCATCGCTAAACACTCTGCATGACGTTTTCAGCTACCACTTCAGGGTAAACTAGATCTCATGAATTATTTCTACGATTCACAGATGTATAAGATCTTTCACAGAACGAATAACAAGGCATTCCTATATCTTCGCCTCCTTAATGTTCTATTTCTTGGTATACGCTTAATACTAAGCTACAAACTACATACACTCCGGCATATAAGCTCAAGCGACAACATAAGAATAGCGTCAYTGRAAAAACTTCATGAAAAAAACGCATTACTGGTGAAACTTAAATGTCTCCACATTAAAGGGGGGGTTTTAAAAATTGGCCAATTTGCCTCMTGYAGAAGAGATGTACTACCAGACGCYTATATAMAGCAACTAGAAGAGATGCAGGACAAAGTACCTGCCCTACCATTTAACGAAATTAGRGATCATCTARCCGCCCAATTTAAACAACCACTCGAGGAGTTATTTAGCCACATTGAACCTGAGGCMATAGCATGTGCATCTTTAGCTCAAGTCCACAAAGCAAAACTAATCAGCGGCGAAGACGTCGCCATAAAAATACAGACCCCTAATGTTGAAAATATGATTCGAACGGACTTGCGGGTTGCCGTATTTCTCGCTTGGTTAGTAAAAGGTATGGCTCCACGCCTAAATATGTCTAATATAGTTCGACAATTACAAATATCGATAATWGGTGAACTTGATTTCACCGTAGAAGCGAAATCCCTCGCCCATTTCGGTTCCTTATTCGAAAATGACAAAAATATCGTTATTCCGAAGCTATACCCAGAATATAGCTCTACACGAATGATCGTAATGGAATATATTGACGGTGAAAAAATCACCGACTATCTCGACAAACATACACAACAGCAGGATAGTTCAGAAATCAACAGGTTAATGTCCGTATTCATTGATTGCTTTAGTCGGCAAGTATTCCATCATGGCAACTTTCATTGCGACCCTCATCCAGGTAATTTTCTGGTGGATAAAAAGGGCCGACTGGTATTACTCGACTTCGGTAGCGTTCATACCTTTAGCAAAGAAGAAATAGCCGACTATAAAATGCTTAGCTTTTTAATATTGGGGAATAATAGCGAAGCTTTATCAAGCCATCTGGAGAAAATGGATTTTACCATAACTGGAGGTGACACTGCGGTATTGTTAGAATTCGCCGACATGATTTTTAGTGTATTAAAGGAAGAATTCGACGGGGACTTTCAATGCATTAACTTAAGCACACAAATTGAAAGAATATTCAGCATTGCGAAAACCAAGCCATCACTTACCATTCCGGAAAATTTTGTTTCCCTTGGCCGAGTTCTAATATCCCTAGGTGGATACCTTTATACATACAAACCTAGCGTAGAGCTATTCCCCATTATTTCACCGTATTTAGTTCCATCACAACTCGGAAACCAAACCGAACCGAACACATAATCTAAATATTGATTATAAATAGAAACAGATCATCGAAAACATTGCCTTTAAGGGATGTTTGATACCAAACCATTCGTTGCATTGGGGCCAAGCTCCTTGTCAGAAATCTCACTAATCATCTTCGACTGCTCCCCCTGCTTGTTATACGATACCCTGTCCACAAAGCGATTCAACAAGCGCTCGCCGCCTTCACCCGCTGCTTTCGCAGCCCTTTCCAGTGAACGCCATTCTACGGGGGAAATTGAGTCTGGACGTTTAATAGAGGGAAAGGCGGTGGAGAATAGATTCGCCTCACGAACAACTTCATATTGATCACTAATATTTGTTATATCTCCCTCTTCAACAGTATTTCTCTTGAAATTTCCCCCGACTGAACGCTCAAATACAGGTTGGACACCCAGCCTTCCATTAAAATTTGTGAACACGGGATAGAACCAAAGGACAATTGAAACTATCGAAACTATCGTTACTATCGCAGAAAGCAAGTAGCAAATAGCATTTTTTGAATACCTAGAACTAACCACCTTCTACCCTCTCCCCCGACATTAACCCAAACCCTATTCACAAGTTGTGAAAATACCGTTCTACATATGGGCTCTAAACATTACATTTTGATTCTCCTACAAGATCTATAATAAGCAACTGGTAACCATAGAGCATGTAAATATAGGACCGATATACAAATACATTGAGAAGCACTGACGAAAAGAAACTCTGACTGGAAAAACGTAACAAAGTGAATCTTACTAAAAAAACATGTCATTCCCTTCCTAGCCTTGTCCATTTTTTACACTCTTAACCGCCCTATTATCACTACAATAAACGTTATTTCAACGACTTTCCCATTTATGAAAGTTTCCACCACCAGATTCCTTGGGATCGATCAAGATCGTCACGCTAACTATAAATAAAATTTTGGATACGACATGAGAAGCAATAAATCAACGACTATCTCACTAAATAAAATTATTCTTAAGGCACCAAAGGTAATATCCAACCTACCTGCAATAATCAAAGGTATTAAAATCGGCAAGCCAACTGGCCCGACAACACCTACTGGGTTGGGCTGGACATGGGAAAAAGCAGTAAAATCAAATCCTAACGGGCTAGCATTTCTATACGAGGACAGCCGATTCACCTATCACGAATTTAATCTTTGGGCAAACCAAATTTGCCATTACTTTTTGGACCAAGGCGTTAAGAAAGGCGATACTGTTGCCATTTTTATAGAAAATCGTCCAGAGCTAATGGCCTGTGTATTAGGCCTAGCAAAGATTGGCGCGGTAAGTGCTATGGTTAATACACAACAAACTGGTAATGTGTTAACTCACAGTTTAAACCTAGTAAAGCCAAAATACGTTATCGTTGGAGAGGAATTAACGGGGGCTCTTGATTCAATAAAATCAAGCGTAGATATAGCTGATAATAAATTTTACTGTTTAGCGGACCGAAACACTAGAAAAGACCCAGGCCAAGTACCAGGAAACTACCTGAATCTTGCGAAAGAAATTAGACATTATCCCACGACAAATCCGTACACAACGAACAAAATATATTTCAATGATCCTTGCTTCTATATATACACCTCCGGCACGACTGGAATGCCAAAAGCTGGAATTTTTAAGCATGGACGCTGGATGCAATCTTACGGTGGATTTGGCATAGGTGCCTTGAGACTAAAACCAGGAGATATTCTGTATTGTACACTCCCTCTCTATCACGCTACTGGATTGGTAATTTGCTGGAGCTCTGTCATGTCCGGTAGCGCTGGATTGGCGATCAAACGCAAATTTAGTGCATCAAGTTTTTGGAGTGATATCCGTTACTTCAACGCAAACGCTATCGGTTATGTCGGTGAACTGTGCCGCTATCTTATGGCACTGCCCGAACAGAACGACGATAAAGACAACCCAGTGGTAAAGATGGTAGGCAATGGTTTACGTCCAAACGTATGGAAACCTTTCAAAAAGCGTTTTGGCATTAAGGAGGTATTCGAGCTATATGCAGCTTCCGATGGCAACATTGGATTCTTAAACATGTTTAACTTAGACAATACGGTAGGCGTCACATCAGCTCCCTTTGCCATAGTCGAATATGATAGGGCTGCAGATAAACCCGTATTAACGTCGAAGGGTTTCATGAAAAAAGTAAAAAGAGGAGGTACAGGCCTACTATTAGCTGAAATCACCGCCAACTCCCCTCTAGCCGGATACACAGACCAAACAAAAACTAATAAAGTCATTGAAAGAAATGTATTCAAAAATGGTGATCAATGGTTTAACACCGGCGACTTAATGAGAGACATTGGGTTTAAACATACTCAATTCGTTGATCGCCTAGGAGATACCTATCGCTGGAAAGGCGAGAATGTTTCTGCTGCTGAAGTCGAAAACCTCATCTCTAGCTACCAAGAGATTGAGGAAGTTGTGGCTTACGGCGTTGAGATTCCAAACACAAACGGTCGAGCGGGAATGGCCTCCATCACGCCTAACATAGGGGTTGAATCATTTAATTTTAAAGATTTCTACTTACATGTCAAAAATACTATGCCACATTATGCCGCACCGGTGTTTATTCGAATGAAAGCCACGATGGACACTACTAGCACCTTTAAATATAAAAAGACCGACCTTAAAGAGGAGGCCTTTAATATTGCTAAAACCAGTGACCCAATATACGCTGCGCTACCTGGTAGTACAGAATACACGCCTATCACACAAAAGGTTTTTGATGAAATCATGGAAGGTGAATATCGATTCTAGACCTTATTTACTAGAATCGCGTTAACAAACACTTCTCCCTTCTTTACGGAAGGGAGAAACACTCATAAGAAACCGACTATTTAGGCAGCATCTCGCCCAGAGATACTCTGACCAATGCTCTTTACCGTAGGTATAACACCTGTAGACTTAGGCGATTTTGTTTCTTGTGTAGCGACAACATCTGAAACAGCTTCAGTTTTTCTATTCTCGCCAAACGGTAACGAATATTTCAAAATCCGCCAAAGAACCGAAGAGAATTGTTTGAAAAACGACCCTGTATTATAGTGCTGTCCGTATCGTTCACAGATGGACTTTACTTTTACCGACAACTCAGCATAGCGTACTCCTGGCACGTCGGGAAACAGATGATGTTCAATTTGATGGCTTAGATTACCGCTCATAAAATGTAGTAGTTTCCCTCCTGTGAGGTTACTTGAACCGCGTATTTGGCGTATATACCAATCTCCTCGCGTTTCATTTTCTAATATTTCTTTAGGAAAAGTCGCTGCATCAGCGGTGAAATGACCACAAAAGATAATACCAAAGGTCCAAAGATTTCGAATCACATTTGCCACCAAGTTACCCGTAATTACGGAAATAAACATTGGCCCAGCTATTACCGGAAAAAAGATATAGTCCTTAAAGAACTTTTTTTTCATTTTTGAAAATATGGGTTTGAATTCTTTACGATATTGAGTAAAACTTTTCTCTTTTGAAAAAACCTTCTCTGTTTCCAATGATTGCAATGCTAGTGTCCACTGAAATGATACGGCTAGAATAGAAGCAACTAGCGGATTAAGAAGGAATCGTGGTTCCCACCGTTGCTCAGGGAACATACGCAACACACCATAACCGATATCATGATCAACTTCTTGGATATTTGTATACGTATGGTGGATATAATTATGTGTGTGGCGCCAATTATCAGCTGTACAGACCGTATCCCACTCGTAGGTGTTGCCTTTTAAACTAGGATCGTTCATCCAATCGTATTGACCATGCATAACATTATGACCAAGTTCCATATTCTCAACTATCTTCGACACACCTAATAAACCGGCACCCAAAAACCAAAATGGCGGAATCCAACCAAGCATCAAAGAGCTTCGAGCAAAAATTTCAGAGTAGCGGACAAAATTTCTCACTTTGTAGATATAGTCAGATTCCTTCTTACCCAGCGTTGCCATGGTTTCTCTACGTAAAGTATCCAACTCATCACCAAAATCAATGATTTCTTGGGCACTCAACTTTCGGCTTTTACCATAATTATTCATAACATATCTCGTTTAGTAGATTTTAGGAGACGTATCTTTGAGAGGTAACCGAAACAGGATTGTTCCCTACCATCATCGCTGCAAGTTCATTCATACACATTTGTAGAGCTGATCAACTTACACATACCCACCAAACTAATAATATATGGCCGTTATTCCCTGGTCAGGTAAATCACGGCCTATTATTTACTCTTAAAGGAAAAAGTAGACGATGAATTGGTCGATACCAAATAGGATTGAAATGAATTCAGGCTAAAACCAGAAAATCTAATGACATACAAAAAAGCCTCGGTAGCGTCAACCCACCAAGGCCATACCTAAACCCATTATGCAAAGCTCCTTACGTATTTTTATCAGGGGTTCTCAAAAGATAAATCCCCTGAAAGAGTTTTACCATTCGACAAGGTACCGTTAAAGGCCCCTTTAATCCAAACCTTACGGGTCTCCCTGCTTACCTCTACAGAAAAGGATATGTGATATTTTCTCAAGGCGAAGGGCTATGCTACTTTTAATTTATTTATTACATAATGGCTGTTCTTTGCATACCATTCCTCAATAAGGTACTTATTGTCATTGTCCCACGGATGAAAACCCGGCTTAAAATAACGGACAAATTCTGGCGTACCGACTGCCAAAAAAGTAAGTATATAGGCAATCCCTTTAATATTATCTTTAACGTCAAAAAGTCTATCATCTTGTTTTAACATGTCATAAAGAGCAACAAAGGTAACCGCCAAGATCCCAAACCACGCAATGGGCATCGTAGTCACACGAGTAAAATAGTCACCTTTAATTTCATTGTAAACATCAAATAGTACGCCCTTGTGCTCTATCTCCTCTGTTGCATGCCAAGACCAAAGAGCTTTCATTTCTGGGTCGGCGCCTTTGGATAGTGACTCCCGTGTTAGGTAATGACTACCGAAATTTGCGGTAAAATGCTCTAACGCTATTGAAATACCAAGCTGCGTCTTAGGCGTGGTTTTCGCTCGCATTATGTCTATTATATTAAGGAACCAATTCTGGTATTTATCCATATCGAAGCCTTGCTCTCTCGTCATGGCATTCATTTTATTGTGCTGATGTGTGTGATGTGCTTCTTGACGGATAAAATCTTTAAACTGTTGTTTCAGAACTGGATCTTTGATTTGATCTTCATAATAGCGCCCAGCGTCCATAAAAAAAAGTTCACCATCGGGAAAAGCAGTAGATAGCGCACTCCAGAAATAAGTGATAAATGGACTATCATTGTGCCAATGCTTTTTGGTGCTTTTTCCGAACCCGAAGTTAACCTTGCGAAATACAACGTTGATACTCTTAGAAATAATTCCGCTTTTTGAAGTTCCCATTGACCGATACCTTCTAAATAAAGTGTTCTATTCAGAATAACCACTAACTCTGTAACTCGGTATGGCAAAATACGTCATAAAAGGAACAGCAGGCGTCATTCCTAGCAATGTCACAATAATGACTTCATGTATACTCACAGTATCGCTTTATATTACATTCAAGCCATACTAATAAACTTATGCAGCAGTCGGTCGCCGATGCCAAAGAGGATCGCTAGAGGCCACCTTGGATCAAAAACTTTCCGCACCGTACACTGGATGTTCAACAGGACACGCAAGTGGGGCCAGCAAAGAAGCTGCTGTTATGTCAGCAACCGTTAGCTGATCGCCCACCAAGTACTGACCATTCTTTGCGATCCTATTCTCTAACCAAGTAACGGCTTCATCTATACTATTTTCTGCTCTAGCAACCTCGACAGCATTAATTTTTAACTTAGTTCTAAATACCGATTTAACCATAGGGTAGATCCCTCGAATAACTTTAGACTGTAGTGGTGTCGAAAATCGTGTCCACATATACCTAACGCAACATGAAACGTTTAATCCTCCATTATGGTTACGAGAAAACACCTCGTCTGGCTACTTTTCCACTAAACACTAACCCGAAGAATTCGATCCTGATGATCACTGCGGGTAAATTTAATAGTACAAATCGAAAGCGCCACTTGTATCACAACCCAAGCCAGCAAAAATTGCGGTGAAAAACCTGAATACAATTCAAGATTCAGTAGCATATACACATTGCTTGGCATAAAAATTCCTGTTAACAGACACAATACGTTGCCGGCCAATTTACGATAACGCTCAGTAAGAACACCAACCGCACCAACAACCTGAATAAAACCACTAACGTACACAATGGCAAAATACATAGAAATTGAATCCGGTAGCAGCGAGGAAAAAAACTCCGTCATTAAGAAATGTGATATACCAACGCACACAAACCATAAGAAAATAACAGCCAAACCGACTTCTCTGTAAAGAGACATAACACCACCCCACAAACTAAAGCATCGAAGACCACTCAACTAAGCAAACCAAAATTGATCAATATTTAACAACTCATCATAGATTTTAATCTACATCCCTTATAATTATCAAGAATGTAAAAAACGGTCTAAAAATCCATCTAATCAGCCACACTCGCAATATTTTACAAAATCATAACCGTTAAGCATCGTGTTTGATTTTTACAAAGGTCAGCTTGTCGGTATCAAGACCAACAAGGAAAGCGACTCTGTCAACGTGACACATTCATACTTACTCCCCGCCCATGAATATTTTCTAGACAAAAAGGCAAACGTTTTTTGCGCTCAGGCCAATTCAACTCAACAACGATTGCTTTACTGTAGCTATAAATTATTTTTTATAAACCTCCAAAGACAAAGGAAATACCGATGAGCAGAAGCAATGATTATAAAAAAGCGAAGCGTCGAGCGGGAGCAAAAATGAGTTTTTATATCCATTCCTCGGTCTATATTACCGTTTGCCTGCTGCTGGCCGCGATAAATCTAGTAACAACACCGGACTATTTCTGGTTTCTTTGGGCTGTTATGGGATGGGGTATCGGCATAGTGTTTCATGCTCTTGGTGTATTCCTGTTTTCTGGTGGCAGTGACTTGCCTAGTCATTTAGTAGAAGATGAGATGAATAAAATTCAAAGCCGAAGAGCTAAAAGAGAATCGTAGATCCTAATCTGGCTTTTGGATTATTTAATGAAATGGAAGACCGCTTACCTTCTGCATTTACCTCAACGGTTAACTCGACGATATTCCAATCATGATTCAACCTGTACACGTTAAATTTCATTCGAAAAGAGAAAATCGATTTTGGCCAGATATATGACATCACTACCTTACATTTCTGGAATTATTTTGGAGAAGCTTACGATGTCGATTATAATCGATTTCATCTTTTTTCAATAATACCAACACCTAGGTAGGAGCCTCGTTCATAACGCCTATACTGAGTGGCGAACCTGAGATCTACGCTCAATATATCGTACTAGCACCACCGTTAAATGTTCAATACGTAAGTGCTTTTCTTACTGGAACCAATGGCGAGGTTGACTTTCAAAACATTGAGTTTACAGCAGAAGTCTCTACACCTATACCCGACCCCGCCCCTATTGCCCTATTCACTGCTGGTTTGCTTAGATTACGATTCGCTAACACGACTACTACTAGCGTTTAAAAGCCTCTATACATTACTTCTATCGAGGTTTTTTAACGCTAGTATATACTTAAATAATACAACCGAGATGTCACACTAAAAGACACGCCAACAACAACGACTTCTACTCAAAGCTAAGTACTATCCGTTCAGTATGAGTTAGGTTGGCAGAGTCCTAGAAACTATGTACTACTTTAACCGAGTCATCAACTTTTGAAGAATCTATATACCCGATCGTATTCGGATTCTTTGCAACCAAATTCTTTACACTCTTCCCATCCTCAACTTGTTTTGGAGGTAACCCTTTTCCCGTAAATACAACCGATGCCCAATAGGCCGACATTTGAGATTCTCTCTTTTTGAGGATTACTTTAATAAAGTTTTTCCGAATATCAGTTTCAAGTGGCTGATCGATAGGCAATATTACATCCCCATCAGGAAACGTCTTCATTTTGCTCAAAAAGATACGTTGGATGGCTTTTGCAGTCAGTGAATTGCCATTGCTAGGATGTACGATGACAGATGTTTCTGCATAGCTGTTTTTTATAAACAATATGCCACACAAAATCAATGACGATAGAACAATTTTATTAAACCGGTATGTTAATTTCATTATCTATGTCTCCTTAAAATATAAAGTCGATGCCAGCGGAAAGAACATCAACCTCGAGTTTTTTGCCGCCAGCTGTCAAAGCATCATCGCTAGTATCTTTCGCGCTGGTGTATTCTACTTTGAGTGCCGCTTTGGGGTGAAAATCATAGCGCAAACCTACAATAGTAGTTTCTGAGGATTGCTCAAGATCATTCAAAGCAGGGACCGCATGGTCACTTAAGGTTATCACTCTGTTTGAAAGCGTTACATGGGGCGTAAACTCCCCAATACGGACTCCTGCCGTCACCATCCAAGACTCACGAAAATCAAATGTCACCCCCGTACTTCCGCTTTGAGCAAATTCATCAAATTCCAAAGTAGTAAATTCTGCACCAACAAAATAACTACCGGGATCAATAAAAAGACCAACACTTTTAAATAGAAAATCTTGAGGGTTATCTTCACCCATCAATTGGGCCGGTGCGGGTAAAGCGGATACATCAACCCAACCCTCAGCCCCATGCGCTGAAGCACGAAACTTGAGCCAATCATTACTAATCGTTGCAATCAAACCTTTAGCGTCAATAAGTGCTGTATCACCAATAACTGCGGTTTCATTGTGGCCCGCTCCAACATAGGCCTGAATTTCATAATCCCAATCTCCAATGTAATTATTATATAGTCCTGAAATACCCTCATACACACTGATACCTTCACCATAAACTTCTATAGGCGCACGCAACCAATGGTAAGCAAACCCAACATCCAAGTAGTCAGAATATAAATACAGTGGCATTCGTTGGCGCCCTGCATTAACGATAAATTGAGGCGTCACTGAATAACTAACGTACAACCATTCGGCCTCCATCTCGAAATCATTGCCACCACGACTTGTCAGCTGAGCAGTAATCGCCAGGCCATCAGATAAATTTGCCAACAACTGAAGGCCAAAATTAGTATCTGGCCGAAATGAAAGCTTGTCATTATATATTGCATCTCTCATGCCCGATAAAGTTGGGTCCACTTGATAGGTAGACGAAGCTCCGCTTGCAAGCTTGCTAGTATTAGTGGTCTTGCCCCCAACCACAGAACCAAAACCACTCCATGAAATATCAGCCCCATACACTGGCGCGTGCAATAAGAAACAGGAACAAACAATTCCTATCCCATTTTTGGTAACCTTCTTCATATTGAATCTCCTCAGAAAGAAAACTAGAATGCTAAGCGTAGACCACAGCGAATATAGAGCAATAAACCTATATTTTTACATTCACCGGCATGTAGATAATTATCGCTAGCCGGCCATTCGAGAGGATGCTCAATTTTTATTCGAAGGCCGACCCAATAAGTAAATAAGTAGACCGTGTTGCAAGGACATGTTGTTAATTGCAACAGCTGTGTGATTTCTATTCATTTATCATTTTAATCTGGTATTTATAAATGCGAAGAAAGTGGTTGGACTGGAAAGACATCTTCAGTACAGTGCAATAACCGGCCAAAGTATTGTTTAAGGTATCAGTGACGGTACCAATATCGGAGCGTTGATAGCGTTACAGTTTGAAATTGTCTCTTCTTTTTGGTTAACAATTTTCAAAACAACAGCACTGTCAACTTTACTTATCCATGCATGCTCCCTGCCCCTTGAATAAATAAAAATGCTTCCGCAAACAAATACATCTAAGAATCTTTAATAATTGTCACCACCCCTTTATTCTACTATTTCTGCGCACTGACTCCCATCAGATGCTCGACCTTTTCCACGCGTCTGAAGCCGGCCGCTTTGAGCCGACGGATGACTCCGTCAACAAAGCTGCTTCCCTTCTTTACTATGTGAGGATTACCGGTGTAATGAAAAAGCCGTCCGTCCCGACGCAGCACCCGGAAGATCTCTCGGTAGAACTCTTCGCTATAGAGCTCCCCGGCGAGGGAAAAACGCGGTGGATCGTGAATGACCGAATCGAAGGAAGCCGAAGGCATTGTGCCTATCAGTTCATAGCTACTGCCCTGACGTTGTACAATCCCCTCTTGCCCCAAATCGTTTGACCAAGGGTTCTGCGCACGCAGCCCCATTACCTCATGACTCAGCTCGATGCTGAGCACCTCGCTTGCGCCTAGTCGGTGGGCAGCAATGGCCGCATAACCCAGTCCGCTGCAGCAGTCCAGTACCTTGTCACCCTTGCGTACCGCCTGTTGAGCCATCTCGGAGGCACTAACAAAAGGGTCGGTTCCCTTGGAGATGTGCATCTTGACACCGCTAATTTCTAGCAGAGGTGCTCCAGCCGTGGGAACGAGCTTGTAGTAGCCAGAGTTGCGGACTTCAAGCGGAACCATATCCCCATCACGGCAAAGGTAAATCCTCTGTGTCTTCTTGACGATTCTTTTGAGTTCGCTAATGGAAAGTCGGTTGTCTTCGTCGAGCACTAGACCCTGGTCACTCAAGGAAAAGTCCCGTTCCGAAAGGTTCAGGTCAGCGGAGAGCCGGACGCAGGAGAGTCCTTTGGCGATAGCCTCCAGCGCCTGCCGGGCATTTATTGTATGAAGGTAATAGTCGGGCATATCGTTCRTCTATCTARTTAGAAATACTGMCCCTACTATACACCTTCAGCGTTGGGGGGCTTACTTAATTAAGCCATTACRTGAGTACTGTCAACTTAACKCATTCATGTATACTSCCCRCCCCATGAATAAYTACAAACGCTTCCGCTACCCWTCGCAAATTATCAGCCATGCCATTTGGCTGTACCATCGATTCACCTTGAGCTTCAGGGATATTGAAGAAATCCTTGCCTGTCGGGGTATTGTAGTTTCTTACGAGTCAATTCGGCAATGGTGCTTGAAGTTTACCCCTGCTTTCGCCAAATCACTGAAAAAGAAGCAAGGTTCCCTAGGTGATGAATGGTATCTGGACGAAGTCTTCATCAAAATCAACGGTAAGCTTCGATACCTTTGGCGAGCCGTAGACCAAGATGGCTCTGAACTTGATGTAATTGTTACCAAGCGTAGAGACAAGAAGGCTGCTATCAAGTTCTTCAAGAAACTCTTTAAAAACCAAGGCCAACAACCACGTAAAATCGTCACGGATAAGCTCGCAAGCTACAAAGCCGCATTACGTGACATAGGATCAAATACTCCGCATATTACTGAGCAATACAAAAACAACATCGCC
>NVXL01000096.1 GCA_002746115.1 Alteromonadaceae bacterium | reverse complement strand
CTCTTCAATGGTGATGTTGTTTGCACCACTGATATTCATCTGCGCCAAACGTCGATGGCTTTTGGTTGCAGCTGGTAAACTTCACAAGAGAGGTAGCCGGTGACCTAGACCTTACCTTACAGGTCGTTCATGCTGAAACACGCTCTGACTCCAAACGCGCGATTAAAGCGGTTCTGCGCAACCCAATCAAACCCGATTACCTCATTCACCACCATCAAACCTTGTTTGGCGAAAGTATCCTAAGAGATTTAGAGGCCGCAGGCGTTAAATCTTACATGGTAAACGCTCCGATCACGCCAGATGAGCGCGATCTCATTGGTTTTCCTCGCGGTAAGTTCTCGCACTGGCTCGGCCACATGACTCCTGACGACCGCAGTGCCGGTTTTTATCTTGCAGATTTACTCATCGAACAAGCTCGCTTGAATCCATCACAGTCCTTTGCATTAAATCGCTCGGGCAAGGTGGAACTGCTTGGGATTGGCGGAACGTTACGATCGGGCGCAGGGAACAATAGGAAGCACGGCCTAACGGCTCGCGTTGCAGGGAAACAGAAGGTTGAACTTAAACGCGTCATACACACTAAATGGCATGGATCAGGCGACGCGGTTACGGCTCTACTGCGTACTTATCCAGAAGTATCCGCCATATGGGCCGCTAGCGATTACCTCGCAATTGAGGCCGCCGATGCAGCAAGAGCGCTGGGGTATATACCGGGCAAGAATATTTTTATTGGTGGTATTGACGGCTCTATATACGGCATAGAAGGCATACAGCAGGGGCACATTAGCGCCACTTTCGGAGGGCATTTCATGGAGGCGGGTTGGGCGCTTATTTTATTATACGACTACCACCACGGCCGGGATTTCGCAGAAGAGCCAGGCCTTACTATACAGCGTCCACTGACATTAATTACGCCCGACAATGTCGGTCGCTACACTGAAGTGTTTAGTGGAAATAATTGGAAAAAAGTTGACTATAGTTTGTTCTCAAAAGTACGTAATCCGGACTTACTTAACTATGATTTTTCAGTGGAACGGGTGATGTCCGAATATTATTCCGGGGCGAATAAGTAAAGTGTGATGCCAAGCCGCAAGGTGAACTTTAAGCAACAACCCTACTCCAAGCGACTCTAATAATTTTTGTGATAACTTTTGTGGTAAGCGAATTGATAAATACGCCAGATTTTTTTAAGAGTAAGACTTTCCGTCGCATGCGTAAAATTTTGACGGAAGGCTCGATTATGATAGCGATTTTTGTCGCGATATCATGGTGGCAACAAAAAGATCTACTCGCGACCGACGGCTCCGTAACCATAGATCCACTCCAGCTCCCTCTTATTCGCGGCACATACGAACAGCTCGCTTGGAGTGAAGCTAAACCGACATTGCTCTACTTCTTTGCGCCATGGTGTGGCGTGTGTCACCTCAGCATTGATAACCTTCACGACTTGAAAGAGCAATATAAGGACGATGACTTACGTATAGCTATTGTCGCGCTAAGCTATAGCCATATCGATGAAGTCGAAGCTTTTTTGGCCCGTCATGAAATGGAAATTCCAGTGCTTTTAGGGAGTGAGCAAACGGCGCAAGACTTCAAAATAAACGGCTTTCCTACCTATTATATTTTGAACAAGGACGGGCAAATAGTATCAAGAGATATGGGTTACAGTTCTGAACTTGGGCTTCGGGCACGTCTACTCAAGATCTAAGGCTGAACAATAGCAGGCCTGCTATTGTTGGTGGTTGGCGTAACGAAGCGAAAGGGTCGAAGGTGAGCAGGAAGAAAAGGGTTATCTAGATGAATTATATTATCTCCGGCGCGTTTAATAGTTTGTAATTCAACTGAAAAAAACTTCACCACCAAGTTGTCGAGCGTTCCGTCTTCGGCCATAAGTGTTAATGCTCTGCTCATGATTTTCGCGAGTGCTGTTTCACGTTCGTGAACGGCTAGAAATATCGGCCAGGGGTAATAAACAATCAGCCTGTTATCGCGGATTAAAGGGGTTTCCTTTGATGATTGCTTATTATACTCGGCTTCGATTTCAACAAGCCCTAATGGCAGCAAATCATAACGCCCATGAACCAGCATCCGAAAGAGGCCACTCATATCGTGACTGCCGATAGTGCTGAATTCATTTGCACGGTAAACATCAAGATCCGGCCATCCTTCAATTTGCCCCACTGTCCATTTGCGTAGCGCATCAAGGGTATGCACTTTGTTGAAACGACTTTTGTTACCTTTATGTAAAATAAACTGTCGGTAACCCAGCAGGCCTCTCATCACCGGGATTTCGATTACGTGACTCGATTTTGAAACGTCGGTGATGGCCGACATGAAAATCACATTAAGATTGTCACCACGCTCAAACTCTCGGAAATACCGCTGAACGGATATCCGCGCGTTAAAAGGTTTAAGGAGAATCGGCCCCTCACTCAAAGAGTAATCGATGATCGTCTGGAGGACTGTGGCGTTAAACGCCATCATACGTTCCGACTGAAGTCGGCTGTATGCTCGATATTTAATCGTTCGGGATTGCTCCGTTGACACCGCTACATGGCATACACAACAAAGAAGTAGAGCAAAATAAAAACGGACTTTATGCATTAAGCAGTATCATTTGTTGGCGGCTATTATTATTACGACTATTATTAGGGCTATTGTCGATGGCTACTGTTCACGACTTTTGGTAAGCGCACAAAAAACATCGTTACAAGCAGTATAGTTTGCAGCGAACTTTTTGCCAAAGTAAACAGTAATGACATAGATCATGTCGCGCATTGCGTAACGACATGTTTTATTATTCGCCAAACCCGGAGGATACGAAGCTATTTTGCTTAGTAACGCTCAAAATTGTTTTCAAAAAGACTACAGGCGTTGTTTATATATAGCGAATCAAACTATTAAAATTGATTAACATTGTAACTCAGGTTGTAATAAATTAAGTTGTAATAAATAGAGCCTCAGATGTCATTAACCCACTTGACAGATCACGCTATCACATACTCTTAAAGGTGCTATGACATATGACCAATAGACGCGGATTCATTAAAAAAGCTGGGTTCGGCGCAGCAGCAGCCCTCACAGGTGTCAGTGCGCCGTTCGTGCACGCAGCAAAGAAAACTACCATTAGATGGCGCCTACAAACTTATGCCGGTGCTGCACTCGCAGCACACGTGATTAAACCATCGATAGAGGCTTTCAACAAAGCAGCCAACGGTGAAATGGTTATCGACTTGTATTATGCCGATCAGTTGGTGCCTACTGGAGAGCTATTCCGAGCCTTACAAAAAGGTACAATTGACGCAGTACAAAGTGATGATGATTCAATGTCGTCTCCGGTCGATATCTCAGTCTTCGGCGGTTACTTTCCTTTTGCTACGCGTCATAGCCTTGATGTTCCCACCTTATTTAATCAATATGGTCTTAATGAAATTTGGAAGGAAGCCTACGACGAGGTCAAGGGCGTTACCTGGCTTAGCGCTGGTGCTTGGGACCCTTGTCATTTTGCCACCAAAGACCCTATTCGCAGTCTGCGCGATCTTAAAGGCAAGCGTATATTCACATTCCCGACAGCAGGCAAATTTCTATCTCGTTTTGGCATAGTGCCTGTAACCTTACCTTGGGAAGATATCGAAGTGGCGGTAAAAACCGGTGAACTGGACGGCGTGGCCTGGTCCGGCATTACTGAAGATTACACCGTTGGCTGGGCCGATGTGACGAATTATTTCCTTACAAACAATATCTCCGGCGCATGGTGCGGCTCATACTTTGCCAACGACAAAGCTTGGGAGAAAGTCCCGGAGCATTTAAAAACCCTCTTTAAGCTCTGCATGGACAGCTCCCACTACCATCGACAATATTGGTATTGGGGGGGGGAGGCACACTTGCGCACCTCCGGCACTAAAATGCAGTTGACCTCTATTCCTGACGAAGAGTGGAAGCTCGTAGAGATAGAAGCACATAAATTTTGGGATGAGGTTGCCAAGACCAGCCCACGCGCCGCTAGAGTGGTTAAAATATTTAAAGAGTACAACGCCACCATGGAAAAAGCTGGCCGTCCGTACCGAGGCTAACCCTTGCCAAAGATTATCGTTAATTACGTAAACTTCGTGGAAGGGCTCAACCGCAAGGTGGGGCGCGCCGCAATGTATTTAGTTTTTGTAATGATGGCGGTTTTACTGTACTCAGCCGTTTCGCGCTCGCTATTTAATACGCCACTTATTTGGAGCATGGAAGTTGCACAGTTTACCATGGCCGCCTATTACCTATTAGGTGGCGGCTACACCTTGCAAAACAACGCCCATGTACGCATGGATTTACTCTATGAACGCTGGGCGCCAAAAAAACAGGCCTTCGTTAATACAATTACCGCCTGTTGTCTGATTTTTTATCTTTGTATATTGCTCTACGGCGCATATTCCAGTACGGAATATGCGCTGGAATACGAACAAAAAAATTACTCCTCTTGGGGGCCGCCAATGGCGCCCATTAAAATTATTATGAGCTTCGGTATTTTCCTCATGCTATTGCAAGCAGTAGCGATTTTTTTTCGTGATTTAGCCGCAGCGCTAGGTAAAGATCTACCATGAGTTATGAATTAATCGCCCTACTCATGTTCTCTAGCATGATGCTTATGCTGCTGAGTGGCCAACGTGTTTTTGGCGCAATTGGTTTTGTAGCGGTAGCTTCTGCCTTGTTGCTTTGGGGCGATGGTGGCTCGGAGCTGGCATTTACTGCAAGCATTAAACTACTTAACTGGTATCCTTTATTAACTTTGCCTTTATTTATTTATATGGGCTATATGTTATCGGAATCTGGCATCGCGGGTGATCTCTATCATTTGATACACGTATGGATGGGCTCGCTACGTGGCGGCCTTGCTATTGGCACGATTGTATTAATGGTGGCGATTTCGGCTATGAATGGCTTGAGCGTTGCGGGCATGGCTATCGGTAGTAGTATTGCTTTACCAGAAATGCTTAAACGTAATTACGATAAGCGCATGGTGACGGGGGTGATTCAAGCCGGTAGCTCACTGGGAATTTTAGTGCCGCCAAGTATTGTATTGGTATTGTACGGCATGATTGCCCGTCAACCGGTGAGCCATTTGTGGTTGGCAGGCGTTGTTCCGGGTTTAATGTTAGCGGTTTTATTTATTTTATATATTGTAATTCGCTGCTATTTTCAACCGTCGCTTGGGCCTGCGTTAACACAATTTGACCGAAGCGATGGCCTTCTACCACTAACACTAAAACAAAAGTTCGCATTATTACATCGTGGTTTAATGCCTTTGGCCATTATATTTTTGGTCATTGGGCTGTTTCTTATGGGCGTTACCAGTCTTGTCGAAAGCTCTGCCGTGGGCGCTATGGCAGCGACTCTGGCGGCCGCAATTAAGCGACGATTAACATCTAAAGTTATTGAGGCCACCTTGCATAAGTCCATTAACGTAAGCGGAATGTTTATGTGGATTATTCTTTCTGCTCTCTGCTTTGGAGCGGTATTTGATGGCTTGGGTGCGGTAAAAGCCATTGAGTCTTTATTTTTGGACCAGTGGGAGTTGACGCCATGGGAAGTGCTCATCATTATGCAGCTTACTTATATTGTGATGGGCATGTTTTTAGACGATACCGCAATGCTGGTAATTGTTGCGCCCTTGTATATCCCATTGATTATTAGTTTAGGGTTCAACCCAATTTGGTACGGTATTTTGTATACGATTACCTGCCAAATAGCCTATATGACCCCGCCCTTTGGTTACAATTTATTCCTTATGAAGGCGATGGCACCTAAGGAGATTTCACTGCGTGATATTTACCTCTCGATTACGCCCTTCGTGCTAATTATGATGTTTGCGCTGGGTTTAGTCTTGGCGTTCCCGCAAATCGCGCTATGGTTACCTGAACGCGTATTCCCGAGCTAGGTACTTTACACGCTTGGGAATCTGAGTTAGCGTGCTTTTGAAAAACAGTCAGCCAGCAACGCAATACAGGGCATAGCAAATAAGTCCGAGAGAGAGATATTCACCTCCGCCACCTCGTCCATTTTAGCCACCAATTCAATCCCAACAATCGAATTACCGCCAACCCCAAAAAAATTATCCTCTATACCAATTTTGGCAGTCGCTAACACCGACTGCCAAACCTCACAAAGTGACTTTTCAAGCGAATTCCGAGGCGCCACATACTCGCGTTTAATTAATAACTCAGTATCATCAACTTCATAACGATTAACGTTATCGTCGATATTTAGTGTGATATCTTGGTGGCTTTGATTAGGGTTGATGCAGACGGCCGTTAGGATGTATTCGAGTTGCTGTAATAAGTGAGCCGCCCGATCTGCTGTTAGCCAGCTTGGATTATATCTAAGCGGTACCACCAAGCACTGATTATGATCGTAAGCTTGAATCGACAGTGGATATTCCATTTTTTCTACTACACCGCGCAGTGTTATACGCTTTGCAATACCTCCATCAGCGCCTGCATCAGAGCCAGTGCCAGCACTGTCGCCAGGACCCGGGCCATCGTCTGCGAAGGGCAGCGGGTAATTTTCAAAAATCAACAATGTGTGGAACAGGCTGCCGTGGCGAAGGCCTGCCCCTCTATTTTGTAGGCTCACGAGGGAGATATTGCTGTGATTACTTACCTGGGCAATCCCCTCCTGAATATTATGTAGTTGCTGTGCAATCGTGGTCGGCTCCGACCAACAGACCGCGAGTGGTAGGGTATTGATATATAAGCCGACGCTCGATTCAATGCCTGGTATTGGTAATTCCCGCCCCGATACTGTGGTACCTACAATGGTTTGCTCGTCATGCGTATAACATTGCAACAGTTTATGCCATGCAAATTGTAAGGCAACATTAAATGTGACACCTTGCTGTCGGCAGATCGTTTTAAGGCTGTCGTAAGCAGAGCCTTGTATTTGCAGTGTCTCCACGGCCATTTGATCCAGGCGCTGACCTTGGGTTAAATCAAGGGGATAACTCAGCAAGGGGTTAATGTCGTTGGCATCACCATAGGTTTGTTTAATATCGCCCCAGTAAGCCTGTACTTTATCCCGATGCTCAATTTTGTATGTTTGCACATCCAAATAGGTTCGCTCCACCTCCACCGCTATCTCCGTTATGGGTTTTTTTTCTTGTGTCAAACTTTGGTAATAATCGTCCACGCATTGGGTTAACAGGGGAACGCTCCAGCCGTCGATAATACTATGATGAATGCATTTGAGTACGGTATAACACTGTTCATCCTGTTTAATAATGGTAATTCGGATGAGGCCAGGTTGGGTGAGGTCAAAAAAGCGAGTTCGATCCTCCTGCTGAATTTCATTAATGGCCTGCTCGCGCAGCTCAGGAGCTAAGGCGCTGAGGTCTTTAAAGGTAAAATTCGCCTCGTTAATGCTGGCATCTGCACTGATAACCTGTACTAGCGAGTCTCGCCAATTAAAAGCGGCACGTAAAATCGGGTAACGTTGGGAGGCGAGGCGCCAGGCCTGCTGGTAACGTTTAATATCCAAGGGGAAATGCATATCTAGCAGAATCTGCACATAATAAGCATCGTCTTTTGGGTATTTTAAGTAATGGAAAATAAATCCTTCTTGCAAGTGTGTGGCAGGGTAAATTGCTTCAATGGTATAGGTCGATTGCAAATGGCGTAAATGCGCGATGGACAGCCCTTTGATTGGGTGGTCACTGGGTGTCGTCACCCCGCCCTGTTCCGCTGCGCTTTGGCTGTGCTTTATAACCTGAATTAAAGCCAGCTCAAAGGCCTGAGTAAAAGTTGCGTTTTGTGTCGCTGGTAAGCGTGAGGCCACGCTAAATGTTAAACGGCCGGCTTGCACTGCACCATAAATATTGAGTAACAATCCATCCTGGTTTTGCACTGCCTGGGTCTGCCCACAATGTTCCGTTAGTAGCTGCCAATCACTCGAGGCGTCACTATCGGCGCAATCGAGCTGGCCGAGATAATTAAAATTGAGTGCGGGTAGGTCTCCTGTAATTTGTCCGCTCTGGCGTAGTGCGCCAAAACCAAGGCCTTTATTGGGTAACGCGCGCAGGGTTTCTTTGGTATGAATAATAGTGTCTTTTATGCTCGCCTGAGCCATCAGCCGTAGTGGATATATCGTGGTAAACCACCCCACGGTATGAGAAATATCGAGGCGTTCATCTATCGCTTCACGACCATGCCCCTCTAGGGCAATCATGTTATTGACCTGATTAAAGGTGGTCTCCAAGGCTAGCGCTAATGCTGCAAGCAGCAAGTCGTTAACTTCGGTGTGATAACCTTGGTTGGCCTCGCGTAATAATACGGTGGTGTGCTCGACTGACAATTCAATGTATTCACAAATTATTTGTGTTGATGTTGGAGCTGAAGTTGATGTTGGTACTAGTGTAGAAGTTGGCTGTGTATGCGGATTACTAAGAACATTATTCCAATATACCGCTTCTTGCTGATGGTCGAGCGCGTAACGTTTTACAGCTTCAACCCACTGACGGTAACTACTGCCTTTTTCGGATAAAGTTTTGCTTCTTGACTGCCCACCGCAGAGTAAACGCTGCACATCTTCAGCAATAATACGCCAAGAGACAACGTCAATAATTAAGTGATGAAAGGAAAACCATAATCGTGCACTACCGCCTTTATCATCAGTCAGATGCGCAGTCTGCCACATTGGCCCTTGGTCTAGGCTAAATGTGCTTTGCCACAAACTAAGTTGCGCCTCAACTGCCATCGGATCCATTGCACTCACATCCAGTGATTTCACCGGAGCTATGCGAGCCTGTTTCTCAGTTAAATACCGCTGTTTAACTCCGTCGATTGTGAGCCGCAATACGTCATGATATTGCGCTAATTGTGAGACCACATCTTCGACCTCCTCCAAGGTGATATACCCTGGCAAGACTAGCATAAAAGCCTGATTCCAATAATTCGGTAAATTAAAGGCTTGTTCGAAAAACCATTGCTGAATCGGTAATAAATCAAATTCCCCCCTTAGCTCCCCTTGCTCACTAATACCTGTTATATCGGTTGGTTTTTTACTGAGAATCTCGGCCAATTGTGCAACGGTGGGCGCATCAAAAATCGCCTTGACCGGTAAATTCATGCCTAATTGGCGCAGCTTGGATACCAGTTGAATGCTGATAATCGAGTCACCGCCAATGCGGAAAAAATTATCCTGAAGGCCAACCTGCTTCAAGCCTAAAACCTGCTGCCAAATATCACATAGATGGCGCTCTAGCTCACTACGTGGTGCGAGATAATTATCACTACAAATTGTTTTCGGCTCAGGCAGAGCGCTACGATCCAATTTGCCGTTAGGGGTTAGCGGAATCGCCGCTATCTCAGTAAAGCTGCTCGGTATCATATAGTCCGGCAGGCGAGCGCTTATATCATGATGGATAGCCGTGAAATCGGGCTTGCTGGAATTTTCAGCCACGATATAGGCGGCCAAGCTGCGCTGAGCTTGTAGCTCACCGTCTTTATTGGTATTTATTGTTTGGCTGTAGTCAATAACGACCGCTTGCTTCACCTCAGGGTTGGCCAACAAAACGCTTTCGACTTCAGCCAACTCAATACGGTAGCCGCGAATTTTTACCTGCGAATCGTTACGGCCCAGATACTCGAGATCACCCCACCCGCCTTCACCATCCCCCAAAAAGCGCACTAAGTCACCGGTTTTATAAAGTCGCGTATAACCGTTGGCAAGATCGCTCTTAGTCACAAAGGGGTTATTTAAAAAACACGCCTGTGTAAGGTCCGGTTGGTTCAGGTACTCGCGCGCAAGACCCGCGCCGCCAATATAAAGCTCGCCGACAGCGCCAATTGGCAATAACTGCATATAGGCATCAAGTACGTATAATTTACGAGTGTTTATCGCTTTACCCAAGGGCACATTTGTGACGGAGGCTGCAAAGAATTGATCGCAGCAATAGGTGGTGGTAAAAGTAGTGCTTTCTGTTGGCCCGTAGCCGTTAACAATATTTTTAGGGCGATTCTTTTGTGCGACCAACTGTCGAATAAGCCCCGGCGTTAACGCTTCTCCGCCGACAAATAAATACCGAAGTGAGCCAAACATGTCGGGTTGTTGCACGTAAAGGTTATCAAATAATGCCCGTGTTAACCAAAGTACCGAAACGCGGTGCTGAATTAATAAATGGCGTAATTGTTCCGCTGATAAATTCTGCGAACTCGGTGTCACGACCGAGTTCGCACCATGTAATAAGGCTCCCCAAATTTCAAATGTTGCGGCGTCAAAATTAGGGCTGGAGAGGTGCAGAAAGGTATCACCGGAACAAAGGTCAGCAAAGTGATTATTTATAATTAAAGATACAACGCCTTTGTGCGGTGTTAATACGCCTTTCGGCGTTCCTGTGGTACCGGAAGTATAGAGGACGTAAGCAAGGTCCGTGGCCTGGTTAATATTATGGGGGTTTTCGGTACACCCGCCTAACTGATTGACCGGACTATCCACACACAACAATAAAGGCTCCACGGCTAATTCAGAGAGCCATGGGGTTATTTGGGGTAAGAACTCTGAAGCACTGAGAACCAACGGCGCTTGCGTATCTTGCAACATATATAGTGCGCGCGGCTTGGGGAAACCCGGCGAGATAGGCACGTAAGCCCCACCGGCTTTTAGAACCGCTAGCAGGCTGATCAGCATTTGCGGACTGCGGTCTAAATACAAGGCGATGAAGGTATCGGCCGGCATTTCTGATACCGACCCGTCTTTGGAGTATCGCTCTGAATAACTGGCTCGAATGACATGGGCAAGACGGTTAGCCTGCTCATTAAGTTGTTGGTAGCTTAGGGTTTGATCTTCAAAGCATAGCGCAGGGTTGTTTGGTGTCTGTGCAACTTGTTGCTCAAATAACTGGTGCAGGGTAGCGTCCCCCAGATAAGGGGTATCGGCTTTGTTTGCGGTGTGCAACAAGTTTTGTTGCTCTCGGGGTAGCAATAAGGGCAGATGGCCTACTTTTGTCTCAGGCTCCGCGATCGCCCCAGTCAAGAGGTTAAGCAGACGTTCCGTAAGTAACCTGATGGAGTCATCGCTGAAATAATCGTAGGAATAAGCAACACGTAGGCGCAGGGCAACGTCCGATTGGTATTCGAGCAGGCGTATCTGCAGCCCTTGTTGGCTAGCAGGGCTGCTCAGCTGAGTAGTTTTCAACTTGGTGCCCCAGTGGCCGGGAGGGTTACTAACGACGTCATACAGCACTTCAAGCTCGGGTAAGGTTTTATTCTCGCTACGCGCCAATTGGTTAATGTTACGGCTGGGGTAACGGCTGTGCTTTAAACCACTGCGAAGTGCGCGACCAACCTGCTCTAATAATCCGCTAAAACTCTGCTCACCATCAATGTCGCAAAGCAGGGGAATTACGTTCGTAAACATACCAGGCAAGGCCAGTGCTTGCTTGTCTCTCCTCCCGTGTACTGCGGTTCGCCAGGCCAGTGTTTGCCGACCAGTAACTCGGAAAAAATACACGCTTATAGCGCTGGTTAGCAACGTTAGCTTGCTGTGCTTTGTGCTCTCACAGAAGGCCTGTAGTGCCAGCGTTAAGGCTTTCGGGATTGCAATCGAGTGCACGCCTAAGGTCTCTTGCGAACGATTTTTTACTGCATCTCTTGAGCTCAGTCCACAGCAGAAGTCGGCCACAGGGTTGAATACCTTGGCAACAATGCCCTGCCAATACTGCTCATCTCGATAGTAACGAGGTGAGGATAGGTACTGCCGCGCTTTGAGGATTTCCTGCCGGTAAGTACCGAGTTCATTCAGCCATGAGTGATCCGTGCCTTCGGAGAGGTTGGCATAAAGTCGGTGGTGGCATTCAAGCAGTCGATATGCGCCGACGCCATCAATAATAATATGATGGTATTTTACAAACGAGAAATAACGCTCGGATCCAAGGTTAATCAGTGCCGCTTGGTAAAGCGCGGCTTGGCCTTGGCAGTCAAATGTAATGTCTAGCTGCTTTTGCATCCATTGAATGGCGTCGTGCTCGGGTCTTGCACGCATAGAAAAATCAAGGTATCGAATGTCGGGAGTTGATTGCTGTGCACTTCTTACATATTGCGCAGGCTTACCATCTTCTTGTGCCAAAAAATTTAAGCGTAAAGCATCCGCGTGGCAATCCAATAGCGCCCAAACTTGTTTGTATATAGAGACATCCACATCGCCGTCTATAACATGGTAAGCACCTATATTACACTTTGGGCTATCGGGCTCAAGAATTTGATCAAAATAAACACTCTCTTGGGCAGGGTGCAGCGGGAATAATTGTTCATAATCAATCCGGAACTGATACATAGCGATGACCACTAGGGTAAATAAAAGACACTTTGTCCACGAAGGAACCTCTGACTAGGTCTAACTGTACTCCGTGTCCTTTGTACCAAATCAAAAGATGGGGTGCAAATCGCATGAGCTGTATCTTCCTGATAACCACAATCGGGTAAGGGCTAGATTACCACGACGAGCGCGTCGGTGATTAAATACTGTTGGTGTTGATTAGTGAGCACTGTAGTAACAGTTGTTCGATTCAATCATCGGTGCAGGCATTTTACTGGTAAATTGACTGACTAGTTTTGCTAGGCGATCATCGCGTCCACGCACATGCTTTAAGGCCGACACTTTGTCCCACACTTCGGCGTCATGGGGCGCCACCTCTGGCTGTGTTGTGTCGCCACTATTAATTACTGTATTTAATGTATTATCTAAATAGCATGCAGTCGGGGGCTTAAATAAATATTCAGAAAATACTAAGGAGGGAAATAACTGTACATCGTTTTTGGGCGCGACAGAAATAATCAAGATTAAATGCGTCGAGTTGTATCGGGGTCGTTGGCGGATTTTTTTACCCAAACTAAGGCCGTCCATACCAGTAATTCTGGAATTCAACGTTTCAACTTTGAAATAACTCGCAGGCTTGCTATCTAGCGTCGAAAATGCACTCAAACCATCACAAGTCTTGGTTGTCTCAGCACCCCAGTTACGCAGCTGAGGCTCAAGCACCTGCGAGTTTGTTTTGTTGACGTCAGTAATTAATATGTCCGCCCCAGCTATTTTTTTGCTGAAAACAATCATCGGGGATTTATAATAATCAGAATATTCAAATAACTGTTTAACCATTTCTGCACCGTTCAAATTTGGCAGCTGCCGGTCGWGTAATGCCGCGTGGTAAGACTCACCGCTGGAGGCGGTATTTTACTAAGTTTAGCGTATTGTGTTAATTATGTTTGGCCGTCACCATGATTATTTAACGGGCGCACCAACGTATTTTTAAAGTTTTAATGTGTTTTTATAACCAATAAAATATTTTATCGTTAAAGTTCTAACTCTACTGGCGAAATATTTRCTGATAAAGGCAAGTAGACGCTAACAGTCGTTCCTTTTCCGAGCTTAGTGTCTACTTTGATTTTCCCTTGATGTTGTTCGATAACCCCGTAAGCAATAGCCAAGCCTAAACCGGTACCTTCTCCGATACCTCGCGCTGTAAARAATGGCTCAAACATACGCTTTTGAGTATTATCGGACATGCCAACACCTTCGTCCTTTACTTCAACCACAAGGTAATCCCGGTCAGTYTCGCAGGCTATGTAAGTGCGTAGGCTTACCACGGACAATTGATCGCGGGACCTATGTTTACGACGGTCACTCAGGGTAGCTTGGCAAGCGTTTATYAGGATATGACTGATCGCCTGAGTGAGCTGGTTGGGGTAGCAGGGGATTGCCGGGGTGTCGCCTAAAGTCGTCGAGATAAGGACTTTTTGCTCATATTCCACCTGTGCATTCTTGGCCAATGCAGCTAAGTCTGATGCGATATTGGTTTGCTTATAGTTCGCTTCTCCTAAGCTCGAAAACAAGCTTAGGCCTTTCACTAGTTTGGTAATTCTTGCCGTTCCTTCTTGCATCGGCGAGATGGCCTCTTCCATGCTATCAAAGCGCTGGCGAAATACCTCCTGCAACTCCTCATCGTCAGTCAGCGCCAACAAGAACTGTTTGAATTCATTTATCTCTAGCAACTGGTTATACATACTGCCCTGCACCATGTTCGCGGGGTTATTAAACTCGTGTGCTATGCCCGCGACGAGGGTTGTTAAACCCGCCATTTTCTCGGCAACAACAAGCTGATGTTGAATGTCGATGACCAACTTATGCTCGTTGGCGAGAGCCTTGGTACGCTGCTGTACTTTTTGTTCGAGATCCCGACTCGACTCAAGTAATTGTCGATGCAGTGAGATTCGCGCGAGCAACTCCTCCTTAGCAACAGGTTTGGTAATAAAGTCGTTGCCGCCTGAATTAAAGCCTACGACCAAATCGTTAACGGATTTTTTCGCGGTCAAGAATATTACCGGTAACTCCTGCGCCGAGAATTGCTTGCGTAATATCTCGCAGACACGATACCCAGACATCTGTGGCATCATCACATCGAGTAACACCAAGTCAAACGGTTTGGCCTGCTCTCGCTCGACTAGAGCGAGAGCGTCGGCGCCTGACTGTGCCACGTGAATATCGTAATGTTCTACACCGAGGTAGTTAATCAGCACTTGGCAATTAACCGGCTCATCATCCACCACCAAAACTTTTAAGCTGTACTGGTTGGGCTGAACTTTATGAGTCACAGGTGCAAGTGCCTTATCACCAGCATTCAAGAAGTTGGCTCCGTAATTGACCGGCGATAATCGCTCAGAGCTGGACACACTAAGTGCTTGGCTAGCAACAGCTAAAGTAAACGAAAACACTGAACCTTCGCCCAGAGTTGAATTTACGGATATTTCACCACCATGCAAGGTGACCAAGCGTTTCGTTAATGCAAGCCCTAGTCCCGTGCCGCTATAACGGCGGTTGTCCTCACCCGATACTTGTTCAAAAGAACTAAATATAGTGTCGAATTTTTCCGGCGCAACCCCGATGCCTGTATCACGGACGCTGATATGAATCCAATCGCCTCGGCGTTCCGCAGTAACGCTTATTTTACCTTTATCGGTGAATTTAACCGCGTTACCTACTAGATTATAAAGAATTTGTTGCAAGCGATTTTCATCGGCTTTGACCAAAGGCAGGTCATTAGGGATTAAATTTTCGAGCACCAAATCAGCGTCATCAACCAAAGGTCGAGATAAGGCCACCACTACTTCGACTTCGCCAAGCAAATCAACGGCTTGAAAATGCAAACTTAACTCATGATTTTTGAGCTTAGAAAAGTCTAAAATATCGTCGACTAATTTGGCTAAGCGCTTACCGCTGGACACAATCATTTGCAAGTTTTGCAAACTAACCTCGGCGTTTAACTGTGGCGCTACTCGCACGGCATCATCCGCTAAGGACTCGGCCAAACCAATCATGCCATGCAAGGGCGTACGTAATTCATGCGAGGTATTCGCTAAAAATTCATCTTTTAGTTTATCCAACTGTTTTAAACGATCAACAAGCAGTTGCTCCTGCAAGACTTTTTCGCGCTCGTGTTTTGCTTTTTGGCGCTCATAGCGCACTTGCTGGCGCTGGGTGCGGACAAACCAAGCAAGGAGGATCATCAAGGTTAAGGCATAACTCACATAAGCCCATAGGGTGCGCCACCAAGGTGGCAGCACAATAATATTAACGGCCGTGCCCTGCTGATTCCAAATTCCGTCATTATTAGAGGCGCGTACCTCAAAGGTGTAATGCCCTGGGTCTAAGTTGGTATAGGTTGCACGGCGACGGGTTCCAACTAGGTTCCAATCTTGATCAAAACCAGATAATCGATAAGCGTACTGATTATGTTCGGGGATTTGATAATTAAGCGCGGCATATTCAATGGAAAACACCGATTGATGATAATTCAGTGTGATTTCATCCGATTGACCAATCACTTTAGCTAATGGCGAGCCTTTTATGCCTACCGGTACTGGTCGGTTCAACAATTGAAAGTCGGTCAATACCACCGGCGGTATATATTCATTCCTAGTAACATCTTCGGCGCGAAATATCGTTAGCCCATGGGTACCGCCAAAGGTTAATTCGCCCCCAGCACTCATCAACTGCGCTCTCTCTCGGTGTAAGTTACCGACTATGCCGTGGCGTTTAGAGTAGTTTCGGAAGGTTTTTTCGCGGATATCAAAGTGGGATATTCCTTTAGCGGTAGCTAGCCATAAGCCGCCTTTGGCGTCTTCAATAATTCCGCTAACCGCGTTACTCCCTAAGCCGTCTTGCTCGCGAAAGGTTTTAAATCGCCCACGCACGTCCAATAGTAAATTGAGGCCGCCGCCCCAAGTTCCAAACCACATTCGGCCATTCTGCCCTTGATGAATAGCCATTACGGTACCCTGGCTCATGCCATTGGGCTTGTCTCTATGGTGAGTGAAAGGTGTCAGTATGCCGCTGTCACGGTCAAGCAGGGACAAACCGCTGTCACCACCAAGCCAAAAATTGGCCTGATCATCTTCAAACATGGCGGTGATCCGGCCATCCAAAAATTTGTCGCCAGCAACGGTATAGGGAACAAAGGCATCGTGTTCAGGCTGATAATAATACAAACCGAGATCTCGAACGCCGGCCCAAATTGTACCTCTTTTATCTTGGTATATATTCCAAACTTCCGGCGCAGACAGTACTTCGGGACGTGCTGTTAATAGAGGGTTCGAGATATAGTCATCGCTACTTGAGCCTTTTTTAGCCTCGCCTATGAAGCGATCGGTGCCCGGGTCTACGGTATAGCGAACAAACTCGTCGCGCTCCGGAACAAAGCGACTAATCCCGCCTCGCCACGTCCCAATCCACACCCGCTCTTGCCGATCAACCAGAACACTTATTGGCCCCTGTGCGGAAATGGTCGTCGGGTCGTCAGCGACGTGGGTATAAAGCTTGGTCTCGAAGTTACCATCTTTGCGGTCTACATAGCTAAACCCATGTGCGGTGCCAACCCAAAGGTTTTGTTTGGCATCTTCTGTAATTGCCGTAATTTTATTGTTCGAGAGCACATTAGGAAATTCCCCCAAACCTTGGTAAACCCTAAAAGCCGAAGCCTGTCGATTCAAGCGTGAAATCCCATAGGGAAAATGCCCCAGCCAAAGCCCATCTTGATTATCTAGAAAGATGGTTCGTACTAAATCATTATGTAAGCTCCCGGGTTTTCGCGGCTCATTAAAGTAGTGTTTGAAGTCCTGGCCGTAACAGCGCGCTCGCCGCTCAGCTGGCAGGTGACCTGGCAGCATATAGATGCCCTCACCGTTGGTGGCGATCCAAATATTGCCTTTTGAGTCTTCCAGTAAGGCAGAAACTGTATTATGAGATAATCCTTCTTCAGTTGTATAGTA
>NVXL01000095.1 GCA_002746115.1 Alteromonadaceae bacterium | reverse complement strand
ACGCCGGTTAGTAAGGTTGGATGCAGGAGGTAATCCTCCCGTGTATCAGTAATGGCCTCGGGCAGTGCTAAACAAGCCAGCGCTTCGTGTTCATTCATGACGATGCTCTGCATCGGCATAAAGCTTGGGCCAACGATTAAACCTTCGGCGTGGATCTGTTGATAGACTTCCTCTCGGCTTCTGCTCAGGTGGCAGCGTTGGCGAATGGCGCCTAGGTCTAGCTTGCCAAATACTGGGGCTTTATCAGCCTGATGATAGTGAACCTCACCGCTGGCATGCACGACCTTTTGGCCCTCGTCACCGAGGCTGTATATCTCATAAGCGCTAGCGTTGTCGCGACGGGTCAATTGGGTAAAGGCGGTAAAAGGCTCGCCATGGGAGGAGAGTTGTTTGGCCCAATAATTATTGCTTAGCTGGGTGACGACCTGTGTTGGCCGATCTAGAACGGCGGCCTGTCGAGCCATTTCGATATAGCAAGCGCCGGGCACGTTGTACTGCCCCTGCACCACATGGTCGACCATATAAAATTCGCGATTATTATATTGCCGCTGGTAAGTGCCCTTGGCACGGTCGGACTTTTCTACATCTAATAGACCCATGCTGCTATAGCGCGGAGCCAGTTCGGGGCAGGTCGCGTATCGCGCTAATACCTTGTCACGCTGGTGTCGGCATAGGTATTGACTAAGCTGGGTGAGGGTTTCGCACTCAAAAAACAAGGTCGGTTTAACGGCAGTGTCCAGCGCTTCGTTGATGCCATTGGTCATGGTCACGAAGCCTACGGAGTCTAGACCTAAGGCACCAAAGGGCTCGTCGCAAGCAATATCCTCAAGCGGCATTTCCTCCGCCTGCGCAAGGAGTATCTTTAGATCTTGTTGTAGGTAGTCAATCAAGGCTTCGTCTGGCAATGACACCTGAGGCCGCTGAATATTAAAGTGCCGCTTAATTTTCTGTGCATCGCCTTCCATCGCCACCCAGTGGCCACTGTTCTGGTGAATAGGCAGTTGCCGCTGAGCCAGCAGATACTTAAACAGTGCAAGGCCTTTGTTGGTGACCAGGGGCTCCATACCAAATTCGTTAAGTAAGTGGGCTTGCTCCTCTTTGGATACGCCCATACCTCCCTGCGCCCATAAGGGCCAATTGATGGCGAGCGACATACCACTGCGTTTTTGCGCGGCTACTTGCTGGCTACGATAGTCGGCGTAGGCATCCATATAGCTATTGCCTGCCGCATAGGCGCACTGGCCTTGGTTTGGCATTAGCGCAGCCACGGAGGAGAACATAATGAAAAAGTCGAGCTTATCCTCTGCGCTGACCTCGTCAAGGTGGCGAGTGCCCGAGTATTTAGGCGCCAGTACCTTTTGAAAGGAAGACACGCTACTTTTCAGAATAAAATTGTCGTCGATTAGGCCACTGGCCTGCACAATGCCCTGGAGCTGACCGTGCATTTGTCTAATCTGGGTGAAGACGCTTTTGACTTGATCGGCCTGGCAAATATCTACCGTTAAATACTCAGCCTTTGCACCCAAAATCTGGAGTTGATCCAGTAGGGTTTGTATTGTTTTATCCAGAGGTCGTCGACCCAGTAAAATTAAGCGGGCCTGGTAATGTTGCGCAAGGTGGATGGCAAATATGCGCCCTAAACCACCTGCTCCACCTGCCAATACGTAGGTGCCACCGTGTTTGATGGGGATTGCGAGGTCTTGCGCTTCATTGTTAAAACGGAGGGGCTGCATTTCTCGAATCCAGCGTTGTCCGTCTCGGTATTGCACTTCGTGCAGAGGGGCGGGCTGGCTTAGAATCTCGTCGTTTAAGTCGGCACCGGCCAGGGTATCTAGGCCAATCACCTCTAGGTGAATGTTGGCATTTTCAAACTTAAGGGTACGAGCCAGGCCTCCGGCGGCATATATTGAGGGCCAGACCTCCTCTGAGCTAGCTTCGGCGAGGTAGAGTATTTTTATGGGCTGTTTTATCTTGGCTTTAATCAGCGACTGAATAAGCAATAGCAGTACGCTTAAGTCGCTGGGGCCAGGTTTTAAGGCTTGTACGATGACGTGGCTAAGGGCTGTTTTTTTATTATCGCTAAGGGCTTTATCGTTTGAGGCTTTGATACTGGCTTTAAAAGAGCCTAAGGCATCTTTACATTGTGCCGCGCTCTGCGGGTCAGTATCGTTAAGCGTTAGGCGCAGTAATGGGTTTAAGTCGCTAAGCCGCTGCTCGGTAGCCTCATCGGTATTGACCGTAAGTAAGCCATGTATGGCGCTATCGGCTGCTTTTAGGCCGGGTTGCTGCCGCCACTGGGAACGGTAATACAGCATGTTCTCTAGGCTGTCGCTTGGTTTCAACGCGCGTTTACTAAAGTCTTTAAAGTGGACGATGACTTGCCCATTAGCATCGCAGGCCTGCATGTCAAACTGGCAGATGGCCGCGTTGTTATCGGACTTAGGCGCTTGTTTAACATAAACATATTTTATCGCGCTAAGACTCCCCTCCCCCCGCACATCACCTAGAAAATACGGCACATATTGCTGAACGTTTGCTCGTTCACTTTTAATACTGAGGGCGGCGGCAGTTTGGAAGACGCCATCTAATATGCCCACTTCAAAACCTGCACTGGTATCTATTTCTGCCAGGGCTTCGTGCTCGGTCCAGGACAATGTTTGTATCACCTGAAATTCTGGCCCGTAATCCAAACCGTGGGCTAAAAACAGGGGATACAATTCGCTTTGAGTGAGGCTATTAATACAGGCTTGTTTAAGGCCTGCAATGTCGAGTGTGAGCTTGGCGGGCGGCGTTGGCTGCTCGGGCACACAGGCTCGGCAATGGCTGCCCGAGGCACTACTGATCTCAAGGTTTGAGCGGCCTTTAATGGTGAGCGTCTGGCTTTGCCCCTTGCTCAGAAGTGGAGTTAACCAATAGGTATCGCAGATTTGCCAAGCTGACGCGGCCTTGCTTGCGCTGATGTCTGCCCCATAAATAACCTTTTCTCGGATCAGCTGTAGGTAGCCCACACCAGGCAACATGTTGTTGTTTTGTACGGTGTGGCTTGCGATAATTTTATCGCTGACGGCAATCTCCGCAATCCAGATGTTGCTCTCTGCTGAAGGTTCTGTAGGTATTGGGAGCGTCGAAGCCTCTGGGCGTTTGAGCGATTTAAACCAGCAGGAACGTTTCTCGAAGGGGTAAGTTGGCAACGAGCAGCGCTGCCCTTTTACGTCGTCTTGTAACCACGGGATAGCTTGCCCTTCAACCCAATGCTGCGCCAGCTCAGTAAGTTTGCCCGAATCACTTTCTGGTGATTCACTGACGGTAAGCGGCTTTCGTGATTTGTTTTTCGCCGCCAAGCCCTGGTAATAATTCACGGGTTCCCGCTCATCTAAACCAAGAGTATCTAAACCTGAAGCAGTTTGATCTAAATAAGCACTCAGTATCTCGCTTATCTGCGACAGGGTCTGGCAGACAAAAGCGAGACGCTGCTCTCGCTCATCCCGACCAAACATCAGGGTGTAGGCGATATCGTCAATCGGCGGAATGTCGTCACTATCTTGTTTTAAGAAATCGAGAAGCTGCTGAGCTTGAGCCTGTAAGCGGCCTTTTTTAGCGCTAAGCAAGATAAGCCTATTCGCCTCTGGTGCCGCAAGGCTTTGCTCTGATCGCGCCGGTGGCTCTTCTAAAATGACATGAGCATTGACGCCGCCCATACCAAAGGAGCTGAGACCTGCTCTAAGCGGAATTTCTTGATCGTCTTGGGTGAGTCGCTGCCAATCGTGGGTCTCTGAGACAATAAAAAATGGGCTCCCGCTCAGTTCAATATAGGGGTTGAGCTTTTTGTAGTGCAGCAGCGAGGGAATTTTTTTATGCTTGAAACTCAACAACACTTTGATTAGCCCTGCCACCCCGGCAGCGCATTCTAAATGGCCAATATTGGTTTTAACTGAGCTCAAGCCGCAGTGCGTGGCTTGTTCTGAGTTGATATCTGAAGAAGGTGAATCGTTGTCTGCAAGATAAGCCGCTTTTAGGCCGTTAATTTCGACTGGGTCGCCTAAGGGCGTGGCGGTGCCATGAGCCTCAACGTAGCCAATAGTGGAGGCGTCAACGTCAGCATCGTTTAAGGCGGCGGTAATCACTGCCGCTTGGGAGGAGACTTTAGGCGAGGTTAAAGCATTCGATCGGCCGCCATGGGCAACAGCACAGCCTTTAATAATGCCAATGACTTGATCATTATCTTGTTGCGCGTCGCACAGTGGTTTTAGCAATACCACCCCAACCCCTTCTCCGCGCACGTAACCATTGGCATCAGCATCAAAGGTTTTGCACTTACCGTCTTGGCTGAGCATGCCGGACTTGCTGTGGGAGATAAACATGGTGGGCGTGAGCATGGTGTTGACAGCGCCAACAATGGCAGCCTCACATTGATCGCTACGAAGATCCCGCACGGCATTGTTTAAGGCGACTAAAAAACTGGAGCAAGCGGTATCCACCACTTCGCTTTTGCCGCGCAAATCCAACAGATAAGAGACGCGATTTGCAAGTATTGAATGCACCGTTCCGGTGGAAACAAAAGAGATAATGGTTTCGCTGTTCTCACGCATCAATTCGGCGTAATCATTTTTCGATACGCCAGCGTATACGCCAATTTGCTTACCGGCTAAGTCGCAGGAGCGGTAGCCAGCATCTTCAATGGCATGCCAAACGGACTGGAGAAATAAACGATGTTGAGGGTCGGTGTAATTGGCTTCTTGCGGAGAAATATTAAAAAATAGCGGATCAAATTTATCAACATCGTGGATAAATCCGCCCCATTTAATATTAGTTTTATTGCCTGCTTGAGCGGGGTCACCATAGACCTCTCGCCAATCCCAACGCTCTTGGGGGATTTCTCTAATACTTGAGCGCCCGTCTACTAGGTTTTGCCAAAACTCTCGATAATTGTCGGCTCCAGGAAATCGACCTGCCATACCGATAATAGCGATATCGGCGACTGTGCGTATTTTACCGTTTTTCATGCTTGATCCACTTAGGGTACTGTGACAATTACGAGAGCAGAACCCTTTAGGGGCGGACTATAAGCCAGGCAACCCAGATGGTCGTGAATTTAGGTGCAAAGGGATTAAAGCGCCTACAAAATGGCTAGGGTATTAGGCATTGTCTGGCACTAGCTGATCTAAGTCGAAGTAGCCATTAAAGCCTTTCATGTAAACAGCGCTGCGGTGCCCGAATAAAACCACGGCTTTGCCTCGAGTCTCGAGCTTATCTTCGTCGACAAAGGTGGATTTAACATGGGTGCTAATGGGATAGGTCTCGTTCCAAAGCTTGACTTTTTCTTCGGTACTTAAGTCTTTAATTTTATCTAGCCAAGAGGTCGCTTGGGAGCTTGCTTCAATGCATGGCTGAGGTAATTCTTTCTTAATTTTAACCAATAGCTTGGTCAGCACATCGCCATGGCCAACTTCTTCAAACGCCACATCCCCTTGAGCCATTAAATATTGGATGCTTTCACACCAGCGTACAGAAGAGGTAATTTGGTTAACTAAATTAGTTTTGATCTGACCGCTTAGGTAAGGTTGCGCGGTCACGTTTGAAATGACGGGGATTTTTGGATCGGCAAATTCGAATTCGCTTAAGTAAGCCTCGAATGCGTCTTTTGAGCTTTGCATTAACCGGGAGTGAAAAGCGCCGCTGGTATTTAGAGGGATATATTTGACCCCTGCGTCCTTGAAAATTTCGTAACCGTCCATGATCTGTTCTTCTGACCCAGACACCACTATTTGTGATGGGCAATTAAAGTTGGCGAGGTCGATATTGTTTAAGCCATTAGCCTGCAACACCCGTTCTATGGTCGCTTTATCCGAGCCCAGAATAGCCGCCATACCGCCACCGGTGGCGCCACTCATAAGCTCGCCACGTTTTTTGACCAATTTCAATCCGGTCTCGAAATCAAAACATTCTGCTGCCAACAAGGCATTAAACTCGCCAAGGCTATGCCCAGCAACAAAATCGGGCTTATCTGCAGGGTTGGCAATGCTAGCAAAATAGCTCAGGGCACTCACCACATACATCGCAGGCTGGGTGAACTGCGTTTGATTGAGCTCTTTTCTTGGGTCTTCTAGGCACAGCTCTTTAATGGAGTAACCGAGAATTTTATCGGCTTTTTGAACTAGGGGCTGAAACGAATCAAACAGCGCCTCCCCCATTCCGCGTGACTGAGAGCCTTGACCGGGAAATAAAAAAGCTTTCATCGCTCTGAACCTGTTAAATATTATATATGATTAGAAATGACAGTAGATGTTGGCAAGCAATAATCAACCATTTGCTTATCGTGTTAATTTAGTTGGAATGCTAGGGGATTCTATAAGCCAATGCAAGGGGAATTGTCATTATATAGCGTAAACCACGTTCTCCGCTACCTCCCGTATCACTAGGGGATAAGGGGATATACGCATAGCGTTGTGGCTATCCTTAAAAATGGTTATAAACCGCATTTTTTTGAAAAAAAGTAACTTTTGTCGCCGAATACCATATTATCAAGTTAAACGTTCTGTTATCGTTAGCGAGATAATCAGCGTACATTTACGTAGCAATCTATTGCACACTACTATAGTGCAATACATCATTAAATCTTTACACCTCCCATAACAAGTATCCTTACCTATGAACAGTGAAAAAATTCTGGACATCATTATTTCATCCATTAAAGAAGTAAAACCAGACTTGGCCAATCATTCCTTTTTACGCAGCGACAGCATGGCGGATGATCTCGGCGCTCACTCGGTTGAACGCTCAGAAGTTATAATGATTACGCTACAAGCGCTGACGCTTAGAATTCCGCTAGTGCAAATATACGGACCCAAGAATATCGGTGAATTGGCAGACCTTTTGGCCACGAAATTTAAGTAGCCACGTACTAAGTAGCTATGTACTAGAAGCTACACCCTAAAAACCAATGTCCGAGAAACAACGTACGAGTAACGATAAATGATACGAGCCGGAATTGAAGCCATGAACGTGTTTGCTGGCACGGCATCGCTGGATGTAAGCAAATTAGCGAAACATCGTAATTTGGACCCCACCCGATTTGATAACCTGTTAATGAACGAGAAAACCGTTGCCCTCCCCTACGAGGACCCGGTGACATTTGGCGTCAATGCTGCAAAACCCCTAATCGATGCACTAACGCCAGACGAAAAAGACCGTATTGAACTGGTCATCACGTCGACCGAGTCGGCCTTTGATTTTGGCAAATCCATGAGCACCTACATTCACAGCCTTTTAGACTTGAATCGTAATTGTCGCCTAGTGGAGCTTAAAGGAGCCTGTTATTCCGGTGTTGCGGGATTTCAAATGGCGGTCAATTTTATCTTGTCTCAAACTTCTCCAGGCGCCAAAGCCCTAGTGATTGCCAGCGATATCTCACGTTATATGGTCGAGGACGCGGGCAGTGCGCTCACCGAAGACTGGTCCTTTGCCGAGCCTAGCGGTGGTTCCGGCGCGGTAGCGATGCTGGTCAGCGAAACGCCCTTTGTATTCCAGGTTGATGTGGGTGCCAGTGGTTATTATGGCTATGAAGTGATGGATACCTGCCGCCCCTCGCCCGATAGCGAAGCAGGCGATGCGGATTTATCTTTACTCTCCTACCTTGATTGCTGTGAGAATTCATTTTTAGAATATCAAAAGCGCGTTGAGGGAGCTGATTATGAAAGCAGCTTCTCTTATCTAGCCTTTCACACCCCGTTTGGCGGCATGGTCAAAGGGGCGCACCGGAGCATGATGCGCAAAATGCTGCGCGCCGCGCCAGAACACATTGAAGCGGACTTTCATCGCCGGGTTATGCCGGGCATTATGCACTGCCAGCGGGTAGGCAATATCATGGGCGCCACCGCGCTGCTATCACTATTTAGCAGCATCGAGCACGGCGACTTTGAAACTACCAAACGCATTGGCTGTTTCTCCTATGGATCTGGCTGTTGCTCTGAATTTTTTAGCGGCACCTCGACCCGAGAAAGCCAAGGTATTGTGCGGGCGCAAGGCTTCGGCGAACACCTCAGTCGGCGTTATGAATTAAACATGGATGAATACGACAATTTACTCTGTGGAGAGCAAGGCAGTAAAGCGATTCGATTTGGTACTCGCAACGTAGTCCTAGACTCATCGTTCGCGCCTCAAGCGAGACAAAGCCAAGGCAAAGAGACCTTGTTCTTAAAAGAAATTGATGAGTTTCATCGGGAATATGAGTGGGTTTAATGTCAGGCGCTTCAATGGCAGGCATTGCGGTGACAGGGATAGGCGTCACCGCCTCGATTGGCCAAGGTAAAGACGAATTTTTATCCGCGCTACTGCAAGGTCAAAGTGCCTTCTCGGTATTACGACGCGAAGGCAGGCAGATTGAAGGGGAGCGGTTTTTAGGCGCCGAAATCCCCCCAGCGCGATACCCAGACTCGCTGCCTAAATCCGCCCTGCAAAGTGCATCGCTCACGGCACAAGTCGCCCTAACCACTCTTCACGAAGCATGGCAGGACGCACAGCTCGACCAGCACGACCCGGAACGCGTGGGTTTGGTAGTGGCGGGTTCTAACCTTCAGCAGCGCGCATTATATTTAACTCAGCAGCGTCATCACCAAGCCCCTTATTTTTTAACCCCCTCCTACGCCATGTCTTTTATGGACACGGATATCTGTGGCTTTTGCACCGAGAATTTTGGGATACGGGGTCTGTCTGCCAGTGTCGGCGGCGCCTCAGCTAGCGGGCAAATGGCGGTAATTCAAGCGATTCAGAATATTCTCTCCGGATTAGTTGACACCTGCATTGTGGTGGCGCCTTTTATGGATTTGTCGCTATGGGAGCTCCAGGGTTTTAGCTCATTAGGGGCAATGGGTTCGAATCGATTTACGGAGCAGCCACATTTAGCCTGCCGCCCTTTTGATAATGATCGTGATGGCTTTATTTTTGGGGAATCCTGTGGTGCAATTGTTCTCGAAAAATACCCTCGCGAGCCTAGCCGTAAAACGCCGTATTCGATGATCTCGGGATGGGGCGTTGCGATTGACGGCAACCGAAACCCGAATCCAAATTTAGACGGTGAAATACGCGCGATTCGCTCAGCGATAACGATGGCAAAACTGTCATCAGCGGATATTGATTATATTAACCCGCATGGTTCTGGCTCCTCCATTGGCGATGATACGGAACTGCAAGCACTGAATAATTGCGATTTAAATCATGCTTATATTAATACCACTAAATCTATTGTGGGCCATGGTTTAAGCTCGGCTGGTTTGGTGGAGCTGATTGCAACGATATTGCAAATGCAATCGGGAAAGCTACACCCCTGCAACAACCTAGATCAGCCCATTAGGGAGGATTTTAATTGGGTGCGGGGTTCAGTTTCCGCAAGGGTTAATAAGGCGTTAACGCTTAGCCTGGGTTTTGGTGGCGTTAATACAGCGCTTTGTGTTAATGCCTACCCGGGGTAGTTAATTGGTTTTGTCGAAAATAAATCATTTAGCGCCGAAAAATCCGAGGTGTAATTCTGCTTACGCAACTAGGGCATAGAATTGATCGGCACACGATGGCTGACGGGAAATATCCTTCTTCACTTGACCTTTCTTGATCATGGCGCCAATTTTGTCAATATTGACTAAGCTAGGCTTGCCATTTCTTTTGATGGCTTTGGTTAAATATCTTAGTGCGGCCTTGGCGCGTAAAAAACGACCCACCGATTCAGCGTACCATGATCAGCTTCGACGCCCTTTTCAGCTAACCATTTCTTCAATATTTCGATAGCTGAGCGCATAGGCGCAATACCAACGAACACATTGAAGAATGACTTCCGTGGGAAAATGTCGACACTTGAAGCTGATCATGGGTAACTCGTTTATTGAAATTGGGTCAGCCATTATATCGCATGGGCATTTTTTACGTCCTAGATGCGACAAAACCCAGTAGGGCATGCTGTATATATTACTGTCAGCGAGTGACATAAACCTTCCTATCTGGATTAATCACATGCAGATAAGTTGTATCAATTTCACTAAAAGTCCCTAGGTAAGTCGGTGAATCGTCAAACATAAAATCAATATTCTGTGCCGTACAATACTCGCTTTTGGCCAAATTCCATTTCTCTTCATCGGCATAAGGAAGGCCTTCACGCCAATCAACCACAAGCCCTTGGTCTTCTAAGTGCGTGACAATAGAAAAGTAATGTGTAAATTGAATACCTGCATCGAGCAAAAGCTGATCGATCGACGCCTCTCTTCTCAGCCCTGTGACTATATGAACTTCGCAGCCATCGTTAACTAAAGCGGCAGACAATAGTTTAAATTTCAGAGGAAACGTATCAATTACTCCGTGTATATCTAAACCAATTTTTAGAGGTTTTTTCATTCTTAATTCCTTAAATAGCTTGCGCGTATTAAATCCATTTAGCTACACGCATATTTTTAATATGTACTCCTAATTAACGAGCCTCTGTAATTCGTGCCGTTAAAGGGATTTGCCTGTCCGCTCCGAACGAACGGCGATTGACTCGAATCACTGGTGCAGCTTGGCGACGTTTATACTCATTTCTGTCCAGCAACATACGTACCCGAAGGCGATCTTCCTCGGGTAATTGAAATGCTTTAGTCTTTAATTTTTCTCGTTCGCTATCGTCAAGAAGGTCCCCTTCGAGCAACAGCTGTAAGAAAGCGTCCAATTGATCATAGGGCGGTAATGCATCACTATCTCGTTGGTCGGGCGCTAATTCAGCTGAAGGCTCCTTGTCGATAATAATTTGCGGTATCACTTCGCGTTTAAACACTACGTCATTTAAATACCGAGCAAGTCCATACACCTGTAGTTTGTACAGATCCGCAAGCAACGATACACCACCAGCCATATCACCATAGAGGGTACAGTAACCGACAGACATTTCAGTTTTATTGCCAGTTGAAACCACCATAGCGCCAGTTGTATTTGAATAAGTCATCAAGCGTTGACCGCGAATTCTTGCCTGTAGGTTTTCTTGGGCCAGGGGGCTTGGGGCTTGCCCAAAAGCCTCCGTATAGGCTTTGACTTCTGTATCAAAGGTCTCTTTGATGGGCGCATTAATAAGCTGGACACCGAGCGCTTCGCACAAAGCCTCTGAATCATCGACCGACCCTGCAGAGCTGTATTGCGAAGGCATTGTAATGGCGATCACGTTTTCTGAACCCATAGCCTGTACGGCGACTGCCAGAGTCACCGCGCTATCGATACCGCCGCTAGATCCAATCACAACCTTGGTAAAGCCCGTCTTTGCACAGTAATCCCTTAAGCCCATGACCACTTGATCCGAAATAATAGCCATATCGCTGACAGGCTTAATGTTGACGGGCTGCATGTTATCGGTATCAATGACGTCGACAGCTTCTTTAAACAGCGGGCCGTCATAACAACAGTTGCCGTGGGCGTCGTAACAAAGGGAATTACCGTCAAACACTAGGTCATCGATACCACCTACTTGATTAACATAAACAATCGGGCACTGGCATCGCTTGGCAATAGCTTCAACAAGACCGTGCCGAGTTTCACGCTTATAAATATTATAAGGTGATGCATTAATGCTAATGATTAAATCAAGACGATTTTTTTCCAACTGTGCTACAGGGTCACGTTGGTACAAGGGGTTGCTTTGATTTTCCCAAGCATCTTCACAAATTAGAAAACCAATTCTCTGCCCCCGCCAACTGACCAAGCCAGGTTGGTTGCCCGGCTCGAAATGGCGTGCTTCATCAAAAACACCGTAAGTAGGCAAGAGTTGCTTGTGGTACTGGTAGATTGTTTGACCATTTTCAATCAGCTCCAGAGCATTTAAAAATGCTTTTCCTGCAAAAGGATTTTTTTGAATTATTCCGATAACAATACCGGCCTTGACAGTTTTGGATTCGTCTCGAATTAGCTCTATCGCTTTATCTTGCGCATCGATAAAGCCTCTACGTAATAGCAGGTCTTTGGGGTAATAACCGGTCACACACAATTCAGAAAACACAATAAGGTCTACATTGTTACCCTGCTCGGCAATTACGGCCTTAATTTTTTTTGTATTCGTATCTAAATCGCCAATCACATAATTTAATTGCGCACTTACAACTTTCATTTAACAAACTCCTGTTTGCGACCGTAACAACCGGCTAACCAAATGACGTAATCGTCGTTTTCACACATCGTTTTTCCAGCACTGTCAGAAAGTTTGGCCACTGGGCGACCATTTAACTCCACCATCTTCATCACAATGTTAAGCGGCGTATAACCTAGGTCATTGGTAAGGTTTGTCCCTATACCAAAACCCGTCTGAATCCTGCCGTGAAACTGCTGGTATAAATCCAGCATCGTCTTGAAGTTCAAACCGTCACTCCAAATCGCACGCTTAGTCCTTGTGTCTATGCCTAATTCCGTGAGTCGAGCAATGAGCTTGTCACACCAAACCGCCGGATCACCCGAGTCATGGCGAAAGCCGTCAAATTGTTTGGCAAAGTACAGATCCAGTACCTCACAAAAACTGTCCATACCGATAATGTCAGTGAGCGCATCCCCTAAACAGCCACGAAACTCCTGCGCCCAAGCATTGAACGCCGCTTTTTGAGCGTCAAGTGGGTGGGTCAAGCCTTGCCACGCTTGTAAATACTCATGTGCCATTGTGCCTATGGGGGTAAGGTTATTTTCGCGAGCAAAATAATAATTTGAAGTCCCCATAAAATTATCGGGAAGTTCCTTTTGTAAAGTGCCCAATACTTCAGCCTGCCATTGTTTGCCAAAGCGGCGTCGCGTTCCAAAATCGGTAAAGTTAAAACCCGGGATTGCGCCGGCATTTTTTACCAGTGCTATTTTTTTTGCCAGTCGTGCTCGGCCTTCATTATAATCCGGCTCGGCAACCGTGTAGCGAAACCAAAGTTCGTTCACTATAGATAAAACATAAAGCTCCCACAGGCTCGTTTTGAGCATGGGGCCATCAGCATAAATATCTATGCCACCACTGATTTCATTCACATGTATGTGTTTGGTGTCTAGTGAAAAATCGCTCAGAAAATCTATATAGTCTGTACTTAAGTGTGATTCACGACTCAGGTAATCAAGATCGCTCTGCGTAAAACGAAGCTCTGCCACCATGGTCAGTTGTTCACGTACTGCCGCAGCGATTGGCGTCAAATCGATACCTTTGTTGCGCAACTTAAATCGATATTTTGCCATTGCGCTCGGATATTGATGTAAGTTAACTTGTTGCATACTGAATTTATATTTATCGGTATCCAGCAAGCTGGTGATAATGGGAATGCCTTCGTCTCTCATTTTTATGCCTTTATCCTGTGCTGTTACCGTGGAGTTAATTCATCTGTACTTTGAATAATAGTTGCGCCGCTGCCTTGCATCTCTGCAATGGCAGCCTTACACCCTTCAGCAGCGATGCCTCTGCAAGCTTCCAAATTAACAATAACGTGTAGGCCTGCTTTTAGAAGCTGTAAAACAGTAAGTTTAACGCAGTAGTCTGTTGCTAAACCTCCGCAAATTACAGTATCGATATCATTCTGTTTAAAGTACTCAATAACACCAGTGGAGAGTCTATCGTTAAGGTCATGAAAGCAGGCACCATAAGGATGCATATCAGGCTCAATGCCTTTGTAAACGGTGTAATCATACTCCGTGATATTGGGCAGACCGGCAATAAGCTCAAAGCCCTTAGTACCGGGCACACAATGCATTTCCCAATGTATATCGACGTTACTTCCTTCAACAGGGCTAAATTGAGGCTGTTCTTCATTCGCCTTCCAAATTGCCGTGACCGGGTGGGCATCCTTAGATACAACACGCAAACGAACAAATTGAGCTTGTGCGTTGAGCGCTGGCACGATAGCCGTGCCGTCTTCTACAGGCAGCTCATTTGGGCATACAGGTGTGAATCCGTTTTGAGGGTCAATGTCGAAGCTAGCCGTGTTCTTTTTGATGATATTCATAATGGATCTCCTTTACTTGGCAATGTCACATTGCTAAGATAGCAATATGACATTGCCAAGTAAAGGGTGAATTTCAACTTTTATGAAAACTTACGTATGAAAACTAAAGCAGATCAAAAAAGGCCTCACACCACCATTGCTGTGTTCGGCTCAGCTTTCAACCCACCCCATTGCGGGCACGAAGACGTCATTCAACAAGCCTTAGAACACGCAGATCTGGCGCTTCTTGTACCAAGTTACTGCCACGCTTTTGGCAAGCCAATGGCGCCGTTTGAGCAGCGCTTAGCCATGACTGAAGCGTTGGCGACTGATTTGAGTGTAGCCGGTGAGGTTCGAGTAAGTGATATTGAACGGACATTGTCTAAGCACAAAGCTAATGGGAAGGCCATCTATACCTATGATGTACTTCATGCATTAGATGCTATGAACCCTAACACTTCACTTATTTTCGTACTGGGGCCTGATAATGCGAAGCCGGCAACTTGGAACAAATTTTATCGGGCGCAAGATATCCTAAATCGTTGGACTATCAGGGAAGCGCAGGAAAGAATTGCCGTGAGAAGTACGGGGATTCGCAATAAACTTGCACAAGGCATACTCCCGACGGAAGCCGAATGCCCCCGCATGGTGATTGAACGGTTAAAAACAATTAATTACTATTATCACAGTGAAGATGAAGGTGAATAGCAAAAAATGAACGATGTTGATTCAGTGCTGTATAGCGTCGACCCGGTGATCTTTACCTTTCACAAAAGCGAGTTGTCTGTATTACTTGTAAAACGGCAAATTGAGCCTTATAAGGCGTTATGGGGCTTGCCTGGTGGTCGGGTTGATAAAGATAAATGTGCCAATTTAGCCGAAGCACTGAAACTCAAATTGAAACAAAAAACGGGCATTGATCAATTGTTCTTTGAACAATTGGAAACCTATGGTTCAGAATCCATGGACCCTAGGGGTTGGTCTGTGACCACTGCTTATCTTGCTTTGACCCATGAAGATGAATTGAGTTTTGCATCGTTAAAAAACACAGAAGCGATGATGTGGATGTCTTTGGAGGACGTTGAAGCGTTGCCTAAAATGGCATTTTGGCATAGAAAAATAATTAGAGATGCATTTTCCCGTTTGCGAGATAAGTCTCTTTATACAGACTTACCGGTTAATTTTATGCCAGAAAAATTCACTTACCCTGCGCTTAAATCCGCCTACGAAAAAATTATTGGCGTTGAGATTACGCGCCAAGGGTTTGCTCGGCGCATGAACAGTGCCAATATTTTTGAAGATACCGGTGAACGAGAGGAAGGAAAAAACAGGCCTTCGCCACTGTATCGAAAATCGCAGCGCGGCGGTGCTTATGTGTTTCCTGGACTAATAAAAGGGGTTAAAAATGACAAATGAATTTAAAATTGTAAGCAAAGAAATTGTTTACGATGGTTTTTTCAAGATGCTGAAGTATCGTGTGAAACATTCGTTATTCGGCGGAGGTGTTTGCAAGCCCTATACCCGTGAGCTGCTTGAGAGGGGGCACGCTGTTGCGGTATTACTGCATGACCCTGATCGTGATGAAATCGTACTGGTTGAGCAATTTAGAATCGGTGCAATTGAAAGCGATAACCCATGGGTAATTGAGCTTGCAGCTGGAATGGTCGAACATGGAGAATCTAGCGAAGAGGTCGCTCGGCGAGAGGTTGAGGAGGAATGTGGCGCAAAGATTGGAGATCTACAATTTGTTGCTGATTTCTACAGTTCCGTTGGTGGAAGCTCAGAAACAACAGCCTTGTACTATTCAGTCGTTGACGCAAATAAGTTTGATGGGGTGCATGGACTCGGTTCAGAAAACGAAGATATTCGTGTCGTTAAAATGAGCTCAGATGAGTTTGTCGAAAAGGTAACATCGAACGCTTTTCGTTCCGCTTCGTTAGTGACAGCGGGTTATTGGTTTATCGCAACTCAGGTAAAGGTTTAGGCAAACAGCTATGATTGTATATGTCGATATGGATGGTGTTCTTTGTGATTTCGAGGGCGCGCATGACCGAGATTTGAAGCGCAACCCGGGAGTAAAGTACCCTCAATCACAATATGGTTTCTATCAAAATTTGGCGCCATTAAGGGTTTTGTCGCAAATAAATTATTTGGCGCCGAAAAATCCGAGGTGTAATTCTGCTTACGCAGCTAGGGCATAGAATTGATCGGCACACGATAGCTGGCGGGAAATATTCTTCTTCACTTGACCTTTCTTGATCATGGCGACAACTTCAATTCCCGCTAAAATACTTTGCGCTGAATTAAAGTTTTTGAATCCCAACATCAATCGTGTGATTCATTTTATTCGCCGGTGATCTTGCTCAATAACATTATTCAAGTACTTGCATTGGCGTACGATAATACGTTTACTGTTGTCAGTATTATAAGTACCGCCTCTATTTTCAAGGACGGCATTTTTGGATTTTGTTTCAACGCCGCGTCCCAACAGCGAACGTGCACTTGTTTTATTTCCGACTCGTCGCCAGAAATTTTAGCCTTCCTTTTTCACCAGAATACCCCGGCTCTGTGGCAAACTGATATCCCGGCTCTCCGAACTCAATCGTAGCCGCAAATTGTGCTTTAGGGTCGAATTCGGCTAACGCTAGTCCTGAATTCATTTTCGCTTATCGCCATTGCGTTGGGCGTATAACAACCCCCGTAGGGCTATTGAATTTTTGCTTTTTCACCACATGTTCAGTCTCATCGGCACTGTCGATGATATTCTCAATCGTGAGTAAAAGCTGCTCGTGTTGGGCATGGTTAAGCGACCCTATTCCATGCATGTAAGTTTCGATAAGCGTTTGGTAGTTCTTGTCCGATATTTGTATAGTGACGCTCATGTGCTTGGTGTCCGGTAATACCTAGTGAATATAACTTACTTTTAAAACGGCTGATAATGCCCACTGGATAAGTGTCATCTCAGGAGCTGCTATCTTATACACCTTAGGTAGCATGTCAAACCAAAATGACATATATGTCATTCTGAAACAATATAACAAGCAATATACAATATTAATTGCTATATTCTGCCGTAAATGATGTCAATATGTGACATTTGGCGCCAACATGATAAGATACGAATGGTTGTTAACTGTTTAGGTAGGTAAACGTGCATAAATCAGAAAAATCCGCCCGAGGCGATCGCTTTCAAGCCATGCTGAGAAAAACCGGTTTCGGCGGGAGACATGGCAGCGTAAAGGCCTTGATGTCGTTTTTACGCGAGAACGATAAAGACACCTTTGACGCGATTAAATACACCACTGTTAAATCATGGTTTTCTGGGAGCATGCCTCGCGGGGAAAAGTCCCACGCCTTGTTACGTTGTTTGGCTACCCAATATGATGTGCCCGAAGGGATCACTGAAATACGAGCGTGGTGGGATAGCGGCGTAGGCGAGCCTTTTGGCGCGTCTGATACAGACCTTGATGAGCATGAGGCCGCAAAACGCTGGCAAACACTTCTTGGTCTAGCCCACTTACCCGATAACGACACCGCCCGCAGACTGGCCTGTGTCACAGTGCTGAGCATTAGCAACAGAGAAGCCCGTCGTCGATGCCAGACGGGAGTTCTCACGGTTAACCGCACCACGCTGACAAAGGAAGTTGCAACGCTTTTAAAGGAAGTGCATGAGCAAGGTGGGGATGATCACCTCGAAAAAACCGAGGCCTATGTTGATTGGTTAACAAAAAAGACCCC
>NVXL01000094.1 GCA_002746115.1 Alteromonadaceae bacterium | reverse complement strand
GACCAAAATGTCAAAAGGAGCGTATTGTGTACGCCCGGCATGGGCGCGAACTAATGGGGTGAAAGTCCCCTGTGGGAGCGATCACCGTCGAAAACCATGTTGTTATTAGACGTTAACCACTAGCGAATGGCAAGGGATTTTCCGCGAGGAATGGTCTGGAGGAAGCGGCTAGCAAAACTACGAGCTGACGGACAGAAACGCTATATAAGGCCTATTCCAGGGGCGAGCTAGTATTTATGCTCTGTTCGGGTATAAGGTAGCGAAGCCCGGTGATCCAGCATGGTTAAGGTAAATGGTGCAGCAGTGTACGACTGCAAAGATACAGGAGGTAGAGCGACGCAGGAAGCCCAAGCCGAGTGGCGTAAAGTTAGAGCGAAAGTTCGACGGCTAATGTGTCTAGGTGTTTCGTTGGGTCTCGCGATTTCCTGTGGCATGTCAAGTAAGAGTTATTGGCATAGCGTTCGAACACCGGGTATTAATATTGGCCTGTCAAACGAGTTCTTAGCTAGGCAAGGGTATTATTGCTTAAAAGATAGATGGGTCGAGATTCACTATGCATAATTCAAGACCTGACCCTAGTGTTTCCTTTAGCGTCCGTTTAAGTAGCTTGTTATATCTCGGGGTTAGAATTTGAGTACCATATTTTTATACCAATACACCATAATATTATATGAAACAGGAAAACAAAAAAAACCATTGAAACAAGTAACCCATCGTTGGTAATAACTCCTATTGTTGGGAATATAATATATAACCAAAGAACTCTAATCCTATACCACTTTAGTGGGTCATTTTTTTTACGATAAGCAAAAATTAACGATATTAAAGCAACAAACACTACCAAGAAAAAAAACAGTGAAATTATTCCCAACCCACCAGTTATAATCATAGCCTTTCCTTCGAGAGATATAACGCCGCTGTAACCTGCCCAAATTATGGAGCAGTTTTATGCGAAAATTCGCGCAGCGTATTGCACAAAATCGTGTAGTAATTTGGGTCAGGTTTACAGTCTTGTGTACGCCCGGCATGGGCGCGAACTAATGGGGTGAAAGTCCTCTGTGGGAGTGATCACCGTTGAAAACCATGTTGTTATTAGACGTTAACCACTAGCGAATGGCAAGGGCTTTTCCGTGAGGAATGGTCTGAAGGGCTGAAGGCGCCGTGAATACATGGAGCGGCTGGGATGGCGCTAGCAAAACTACGAGCTGGCGGACATAAACACCATATAAGGCCTATTCCAGGGGCGAGCTAGCATTTATGCCCTGTTCGGGTACGAGATAGCGAAGCCCAGTGATCCAGCATGGTTAAGGTAAATGGTGCAGCAGTGTACCACTGCAAGTATGCAGAGCGACGCAGGAAGCCCAAGCCCAGTGGCGGAAAGTTAGAACGAAAGTTCGACGGCTAATGCGCTTAGGTGTTTCGTTGGATCTTGCGATTTCCTGTGGTATGTCGAGTAAAAGTTATTGGCATAGTGCTCGAACGCCGGGTATTAATATTGGCCTGTCAAACGAGTTCTTAGCTAGACAAGGGTGTTATTGCTTAAAAGATAGATGGGTCGAGATTTACTATGCACAATTCAAGACCTGACCCTGGTGTTTCTGGCGTTTCCTGGTTAGTTTTTACTATGATTTTAGTTTTTGTCATATTTGAATTCTTTTTCCCTTTTTCTTGCATTGTAAGCTGATAGAGATTCACAATCCTTTTCATGCGCAAATGCCACACTATCTGTTTCACTGCCAGATAGAGTAATACCCTCATCGAATTCCTCTAGACGATCTTTGTCATCATCGTCTTTTTCTACATGACGTCTGTGCTTATCAAATATATCCTTGTTTGGGTCTAAAATTTTCTCACGTAGCTGGGTACAATATGCAGAATTCGCATCAAAGGGCCTTCCTTCCTTATTCGACGGACGAGAAGTGCATGAGGTAATTAGAGCAAAAACTGCAATCAAAATTAACGTTTTCATATTTGACTCCTTCGTTACTTGTGGAACTAAATTTTAATACCTGAACAGAGGTCGTATTTTCCAGTTCGTAGTATTTGTTTAAAAAATTTGACTCCCACTCCCCTAGGTCGTTAACACACCTAGCTTGCAGCCGGAACATTGTCTTAGTCGGATTCTTTATATACGAACTCTGTTCGTATATAAAGAATCAAACCCCCTACGCTAAGCCCTTGATATGCAGTACAAACCCCAGTCCACACCAAATCAGCGGACTTGGTTCGTTTTTCATGGTCAATCTTGTCCGATTCTAGCCCAGTTAATCTGAGCTGCATAGAAATTTTACTGAAACAAGCCAGGCGGGTATAATTTCAGCCAAAGGCGAGCCTACTATGCCGGTCTGATAGCGTCGGGATACTTTGCATCACCTCTCGAACTCATCTTGAGGTGCCCACTAAGGCGGGGGGAAGATCAGTAGCACGGTTTGTTTATAAGCTAGACTGTTAGAGGGGTATCCGATATTTTTTATCCTAGTATTATCTTGGATAGCTATAAGCTCAGCAACAGGATGGAGTCTTACTTCAATGTATATACAAGCCTTATTCATCATAATGGTTTTCTGTCTTTGTATCGGTGATGCGAAAGCAGAGGTATACCGCTGGAAGGACGAAAACGGCAAAGTGCATTACAGTGATCAACCGCATCCAGATAAAACCGCAGTCTCGGAAAAGGTGGTGTTGGAGCCTGTAAATATTGCCGATGCAGTAAAAACCAATCATCGAAGCAGGGCTCGGTCTCAAAACAAAAAAACCGTCAAACCACACAATCAGATTCCCACACCCAAAGCTAGGTCATCAGGCGCCGCCGATTTGGCTAGTCGCTGCCGCGAGGCCGCAAAATATTATAAAAAGATAACGATCTTTAATCGTCATTCTGAAGGCTACGAGGTTCATGTATTAGTTGACGATAAAGGCAAGGAGTTAACTCGAAAGAAGCAAGATGCCATCGCTGAGAAATTCCGTGCGGAAGCGAATACCAAAGGCTGCCAAATCGTGCAGACGAACGGCTTAAGATTATCCAAATAGGGTGCGCCCTAAGCCTAGGAAGTAAAGCACATCGAGCTTGCATACCAAGCTAAGCAGAATTGACCTTTTCTACACACATGAAGTAGCATGGAAGTTCTAGGTGATATTCAGAGGTGGGTATCACCTTTGATGTACCTGGAACGATAATAATAAACCAATAAGGTGACATATGATGTGTTCTTTTCAAAATTGGGCTAGTGCTCGGCTAGTGCTATTTACCCTGTGTTTAGTCTCGTGTTTTCAGCTTTCTTCGTGTGCGAATACGCCTGAAGCTGTGGTTGAAAAAACAGCAGAAAGTCCCCCTCACTTTGACATTCGAACCGGTGTGAATATTAGCCACTGGCTGTCTCAAAGTGAAAAACGCGGCAAAGCGCGCCTAGATTATATAACACGTGAAGATTTTAAAAGAATTGCGGCACTAGGGTTTGATCACATACGTTTGCCAATGGATGAAATTCAGCTCAACAACGAAGACGGCTCAATGCAGGAAGAGGCCTTCGTGATCATTCATAATGCGATTAAGTGGGCCTTTGAGTTCGACTTAAAAGTGATTATAGATTTACATATCATTCGCTCCCATCACTTTTTAGACGCAAATAACCTTATTTGGACTGACCCTAAGGCTCAGCAAGAGTTGCTAGTGCTGTGGCAGCAGCTCTCCGCAGAGCTGGCTCATTACCCGACCGACAAACTCGCTTACGAATTACTAAACGAGGCCGTTGCGGACAATCACGACGATTGGAACTATGTCTCCGGCATGTTGATAGCAGACATGCGTAAAAGAGAGCCTTCGCGCTTTATTGTTCTAGGCTCTAATCGTTGGCAGGGGGCTCAAACTTTTCCGATGTTAGCCATTCCTGAGAACGACCCTTATATTATATTGAGCTTCCACTTTTACGCGCCAAATGCATTAACCCACCACGGGGCTCCGTGGACGGCTTACGCGGAATATCAAGGGGACGTGTTCTACCCTGGTGAAACGGTTCCCCGCAATGAATATGCGAACCTCTCACCCAAAGCGCTAACCGCGATGAAATGGGCTAGTGGAAACTACGATAAAAACAGATTAGAACAGATCATCTCCCCGGCCATCCGAGTTGCCAAAGAAGCTGGTCTGCAATTGTATTGTGGTGAGTTTGGCGCGTATCCGCTGGCGCCTAAAGACGCTATTATGCGTTGGCATTCAGATCTAAACGACATTTTCAGAAAATACGATATTTCCCGATCACATTGGGGTTACAGAGGCGATTTCGCTATTTTTGATACGGATGGCAATGTGAAGCAAGACTTGGTTGATGTGTTGATAAAGTAGTGTTTAAACGAGCCTTTACATGGATGTTTGCTCGTCTATTAATTATTTTTAATTGTTTTTAAGTATTTTTAAGTGTTTTTGTTTTTGCGTTAAGCATGTCACTGTTCCTAGATTGAAAAATTCACTATATCGGTATTTTACGCCCTGAGCGATCCAGCTTGTTTTGAGGGCGTCTCATCTATCTCCCCTAGTTAAACCTAACTATCTGGATTAGCCTCTGTGCGTCCGAGGCTTCGCTCTGCTCTCGGGCTTCAAAAACCTATACCTAAAAAACCTATACCCAAAAAACAAAACAATAAGAACTAGTTAAATACGGGTGAGTAAACACGGGCGCATACGATAAAATACTACGAGAAAAATATAATGATAAAAATACCGCCAATAGAAAGACCACCAATAAAATCGTTAAAAATGTACCTCGGTGCAGCACTGGCGTTTAGCTTGTGTGCGTCGGCATCGGTTTATGCTGCAGGGGGCATTCTCTCCAGTGAGGGGGATTTCACCCTAGGACAAGAAAATTTTGAATCCTTTACGTCGAACGGCACGTCTAGCTACAGCGGTGGCGAGGCACGTTTTACCATCAACAATGTATCTACCAGCGAGACTTGGCGAGTCCAAATGATTCACGCTCTTGCCATGCGCAATGGAAGCCAATACACCATTTGCTTTGATGGCAAGGCTGACGGCACGCGGAGTTTGGCTTACGGCATTGATGTGGGTGCCTCGGCATACACACCTGTGAGCTCGGATAGCTCAGGCACTGCCAACCTGAATACAAGTTACCAACAATTTAGCACTACGTTTACCGCCTCMGTCACCGATTCCACTTCGCGCTTAACCTTGAATATGGCCAATAGTTCGATAGCCGTGCAAATCGATAATGTCGGTGTGTACGAAGGCGACAGTTGCCCAGTCAGTAACGATGAAGATGGCGACGGTGTAATAAATGCGYTGGAYCAGTGTGCCAATACGCCTTTAGGGCTTGCGGTAGATAGCCTCGGTTGTGAGCTTGATAGCGACGATGATGCCGTGCCCGATCGCCTCGATCAATGCCCAGCGACACCTATGGGTACCTTCGTCGATAATGTCGGTTGTGCGCTGAATACAGACACGCTCCGCATCGAAGCGGAAGACTATAGYTTTGGCAGCGATAGCGACACCGGTAACAATGGCAGTGCCAGCCAGTGTAGCTACTTAGGGCAAAACGTCGACATACAAAATACGACAGACACGGGCGGTGGTTGTAACCTAGGGTGGACAAGTAACGGTGAATGGTTGGAATACTCGATCACGCTAGCCGCCGGGACTTATTCGCTTACCTCCCGCGTGGCTTCAGACACCAGCACGGGTCGCTATGAAATTCTGATCGATAATCAATCGCTTGCCACAGCCTCCGTGCCCAATACGGGAGGCTGGCAGCAGTGGCAAAGCCAAAACCTCGGAGAGGTAAGTCTTAGCGCTGGTGAGCACACACTACGCCTCAACATCACCGGTAACGACTTTAACCTTAATTGGCTTGAGCTGACCAGTATTGGGCCGGACGAAGATGGCGATGGCGTCCCTGATGATCGGGATCAGTGTTTGAGTACGCCAGCTGGCAGTGCTGTCGATATCAACGGCTGCGAGCGTGATGAAGATGGCGACAACGTTGTCGACCGGCTCGATCAATGTTTACAGACTCCCCCCGGAGAACCCGTGGACAGTGTTGGCTGTGAATTTGATGAAGACGGTGACGGCATTGCCGATGGTCAAGACGAATGCGCCAATACGCCAACGGGTACTATTGTCGATGGGCGCGGTTGTGAGTGGGTGTTAGAACAGCTTCGTGTCGAAGCCGAAGATTATATCAATGCTAACGACAACGATGCCGGTAACAGCGGCTCTGCCAACCAGTGCGTTTATCAAGGGCATGGTGTCGATATTGAAAATACCAGCGATAGTGGCGCAGGTTGTAACGTCGGTTGGACGGACGCAGGCGAGTGGTTGGAGTACAGTGTTGCATTACCAGCAGGTCGCTATGCCGTTAGCACTCGCACGGCTGCAAATAGCGCTAGCGGGCGCTATAGCCTACTGGTCGACGGTGAGAGYATGGGYTCTCACACGGCACCCAATACCGGKAATTGGCAAAGTTGGCGCACTCAGACCTTAGGAGAGGTCAACCTGAACGGCGACGATCACAGTGTGCGCATCAATATTAGCGCTGGGGGTTTCAACCTCAACTGGATTGAATTCAATCGCGTAATTCCTGACGAAGATGAAGATGGTATTGCTGACACTGACGACTTGTGCCCGGGAACTTCTGTAGGGAGTAGCGTGGATGCGTTTGGCTGCCCAAACGATGACGATGAAGACGGTATTATTAACGGCCTTGACGAGTGCGCCAATACCCCAGCAGGCGCCACAGTGGATGCCATGGGTTGCCCACTAGATAGCGACGGCGACGGCGTGCTCGATGGTATCGATCTGTGTCCTGGCACTATCRTTGGAGAAGAAGTGACCGAGCAAGGYTGCCCRGTGAACGGTGCCAAAACCGTTCAAACCCTGTTGGTACTGATCGACTTTTCAGACGCTCCAGCGGATATCCCAGTAGAAGAGGTGCGCAACATGATGAACACCCCAGGGCACACAGGGGATGATTACCTCATTAACGTGCATGATTATTGGTTTGAAGTAAGCCGACAAAAGATCAATCTGCATACCCATGTATTTGGTTATTATCGCGCGCCACAGACGAGGGCTCACTACAATACGCAAAGCTGGACCGTTGGCAGAGATTTAGTCGCCGATGCTTTTCGYTGGGTGCAGGACAAYAACCCCGACTTCGATTGGGATCAGYTGAGCCTAGAAACAGACGGCACTTTCCTTGGTCTGCAAGCCTCTTTTAGTCGAAGAATTCCAAGCTCAGGCGCCACTCACCACCTAGGTAGTCGCTTTATCGCTCCGAATGGGGTGCAAGCTGGGCAAATGACGGCGCAAACGCTATGGGATTGGAGTCATAATAACCACGATTTATTTACCTTGTTACATGAGCAAGGGCACATGCTTTGGGGATGGCCGGACTTATATAATGTGAATGGCGGAAGCGGCACGGGGCGTTATGATTTAATGTCCAGTAACAACTTCTGGATCGGCGTTCCCAACGCATCCCTTCTTGCTGATGCGGGCTGGGTGGACGTGGTAGATGCTGGTAGCCAGCAAAGCTTTACTCTCCAAGAAAACGGTAATACCGTGCTGCGTTATAGTAATCCTAATGTTCCTGAGGAATATTTTATTATTGAAGCGCGTAATAATACCCCGCGGAGTGCGCAACGTATCCCTGGGGCTGATCGCGGCCTTTATATTTGGCACGTGGATAAGCGAGTCGGTGGCAATCGGAGTGTTAATCCAGCCCTTGGCCAGCATTATGGCATTGGCCTTGAACAAGCCGATGGTAGTTTTGATTTGGAAAACGGAAGCAACAGTGGTGACGAGGGCGATGCTTTTGCCCCGGGTGATGTCTTCAATGATAATTCTTCACCCAGTGCCCGTTGGTGGAATGGCGGTGGCTCCGGTTTAGATATTCGCAATATTCGTTTTCATGACGATGGTCGAATTAGCCTTGATATTGGCGGGGGGAATTAAACCCGGAAGCTAAGCCGCTAGACCTTATTCATCTGTCAAACTGAAAGCGGAGCAGTTTTTATGTTAGCTTGGTAAGGGAAGGTTAAAAGCTTTCCCTTACCTACTTATGTGGTTTTAAGTCAATATTTATCTGCATGTTTATATGAAAATGGCTGTGTTTTATATTTTTGTTGACTGTTGTTTGTTGATTCAGGCAAGGTGATTTCTAGGTGTTGGCTTTTTTCTAATAATTAGGAATATCGCAATAAGGGAAAAAGCCAATAATGCAATAATCGTATAAAACAGTGAAGTGCTTTGTTTGTTGTCAGCAGTTTCTGCAATTTTATGAGTCGTCTCTACCGTCTTAATCGTAGCGCTGCTTGGGCTGTTGCTTGGGACCTTAGTTAATTTTGGCGACGGTTTATGGATTGAGTCCACTTGCTCCGCCATAACAGAGTTTGTTGAGGTATCCATCGGTGCATCTGAAGCGTACTCGGTGTTTCTCGGCACGCTATTAATATCGATAACGTTTGCTTGAGAATCAGAGGGGGAGTTTTTATACGTATCTGTATGATCTTCGTGGTTTTCCTGTATTCCCAATACGCTATTGTAATCAAAGCCCTGCTCATCCCATTCATCCATAACCATTGCGTTTAAAGTATCATTGTCGGCTGTGCGAACAGTATTTACCCATTCTCGTATGCTTGCTATGTCACCGTCAACGCTTATAGCGCTTTGGTTTTTTTGTGTGTAAGGCGCAAGGTCGTGTTGGTTCTCGGCATTTTTTTGCAATGCAATAACGCTTAGCTGTCCCTTACTTGGCATCTCTAGGGTGGATGACCCTCCCTCTGACGTTGGCACTGTCCTGTCACCATGATATTGAACTTCTATAACAGATCCCACTGAGGGAGCTGTATTTCCGGTATTGTCTGAGTGGTCAATAAGGTTATCTTCCACTGAAAATTCGGCAATGGTCATCATCTGCGTTACTGTCTGCGTTTCACCATTACCATTGGTGATGGTAAATTCATTTAATTCCGTTCGTGTGCTTAACAGTCTGCCACTCACAATAACATCAGCATATTTAACCGCGCCGACATTGGTGCTGGGTAGGCCGTAGGAGGTTGCCCATAAGGACGCACTCATACTGCTTAAAAGCAGTATGAAAAGTAATTTACTTTTTAAAATCATATTTTTACCATTTTGCTTGTTTGTAGTGGGCTAGCTCTTGTTATGTAGTTTGTTCTGCGGTTTGTTCTGTAGTGCTTTTTGGCTAGCAAATTTATGTCTTGTAACTGAATGATGAGCAGCGCTTAGCTGCTCATCTGTTTATGGCTTATTCAAGCTGACAGAACATATAAACAAAGCTAGAGTTGCGTCTGGCCACCACCGATGGCTCGACATCAAATACTGTCGGGCTTACCGTTCGATCATTCGTCCAAGTGTTCGAGTTTAAAACTGAATTACGGCTGTGAACTATTCCGTTACGCAAAAGCGTGCCCATAACAAAATTTCTGGAAGTTCTAGCGACACTGGGTTCACCAAGCGTATATTGACCGGCATTAAATCCGATGCTGGCAGGGTTAAGCTGGTTGAACGAGTTTAAGCTGGTACGTAAAGTTGTCACAAGTCCGGTAAAATCTGAATTGTCGGAATACGCATAGGAAATTCGAATATCATTAATTCCGTTACTGGTAACACTTACGCCTCGAAGCGCCTGAGTTGCCGCGCCCCAGCTTGGCAGAAGGTCGGTTTCAGGTCCCCAGTTACGGCCATCGTCGGTGGAAATTCGACCAACAACACGAGCGGTTTCGGTAAAATCAACCGTGTCGATTTTGGGGTAGGCGAGTATCCAGGTATTATTTGCCAGTTTATGAATTGCTGGAGTACCTGTTGCTCGGGAGGTACCCACCGCCGGAGATCTGTTTAGAGTATTGGTGACGCCGTCAGTGAAAAATATAACCGTAATATTATTATTATTATTTCCATCCACCCAAGCCATCATGTGCTCATCATCGTATCCGTGACCCACGGTGCCATAAAGTGAAAATGTGTTTCTAAACACTGTACCGACACCAAAACTACTGGCGTTAAGAGCACCTGTTGTCCATCCGGGTCTTTTATCCGCAGCGGTATAAAAAATTGTCATACCGTCATTGTCGCGATTGACAGAAAAAGGTAGGGGGGAATATATATTGCTCGGAATCGCGGATGGGGTGACGTTCCAGCTCAAGCCTTGGTCAGTGGATAATGCAACAGTGGTCGCGTTGGTGCCCACTTGGCCGTTTAGGCGCCAGAGGTCTTGGATATCTTCTATATACGGCCCGTAGGATCGTTCTGGGGTACCTGGGTTCATAACGGTTCTCAGGTTGGTGTCGCCGTTGTGCCCTAGGCCAAGCGAGTGACCTATTTCGTGGGTTAGTGTGCTTATAAAACTATTTTCGAGTGAAATGCTGTGTGAGGGGACTACGCTCCAGAGCCAATTTATACCGTCCATATCTTGCCGATAGATGAAAATGTCCGACTGGTTAAATGGGTTGCGAGCATCTGTATTTTCTGCAGATCCCAGCGCATTTGCCAGAGACAATGGAAATGCATCTTGAAGCCGACGCGCTCCGCTGATAAGTATTTCCCCATTGCCCGCTTGTGTTCTGTTGTTGTCAACACCCGCATAACGTATGTCCAGATTTACTCCGCTTATTTGCTCCCAGTTTTGAACGGCTTTTTGTACTGCATTTTCCATTGCAAACTGGGTAAAAGTCGCGGGAAAATTTTGATTAGTAAAACTGTTATAATTTAAAAATACATTGACTTGCCCACCACTGGGAAAGACTCGCTGATCCGGTCGAAAATTGGTGCTGCCAGGGACAAAACCATTGTCAATAGTCTGAGCAAAAGCTGATCCCGTTAGACTGGCAGCTAGCATGGCTCCCGTTAATATTATATTCCTTAACTTTACAAACATTTAGATACCTTTTTGAGTAATAACAATGAAACACTTGGCGATCACGCCTAGAATATTATTTTTATAGCGTTGAAAGCCTGGGTGATATTTATAGTGAATTAGCTAAGTTTATAGGTGGTAAACTTCACAGATAAACATTTGGCGGCGCCAACTGTAACCTATGTGGTTATGCCTGTTTGTCACGAAAGTGTAACGTTTTAGTGATACAAATGTTATAGATGAGGGCTTGACTTTCCGTGTTGCGCTGTTTTTTTGTGGCAAGGTTAGGAGGTGGGGGAAGTAAGTAAAGCTGTGCCCTATGGACGAGGTTATTTATTTCAAGGTTTGAATGGCTGCCCGGATTTCTCGCTATTCTTCTTAGTATTAGTATTAGTATTAGTATTAGTATTAGTATTAGTATTAGTATTAGTATTTTTCAGTAGACCTGATTATGCGACGATTTCTTCGGTCGAAGGAGATCTCCGCTTCATGGCTTTTGCTGTCGAGTTTAAATGCGTCACTGGCTGTACCTTTTAAATCTTGCCTTAATAACTGCCGAATGTCAGCGATACTCTCGGCAATCACGGTTTTGAGTTTTTCTCCGTCATTTTCCAGCCACATTTTCCCATTATAATTTTCGTTCTCAATTATTTGACTTTTGTTTTTAATACCCCTAAGCGCCTTATCCCTGTTCTTGTTTTGTCATGAGGCTATATGTATAGCTGCTAGCGGGCAACCACGCTGATTGGTACATTACCTTGGATCTGTAATAGAGCTTCTTTTTTTTCCCTTTGTATTTATAACTAAGCACTTTTCTTTGTGTTTTTACATTATCGCCGTCGAGCACGCCGTGCTCTTTGTAAATGTAACGCATAGTTTTATACGCATGTATATCTACATATACCTCAAAATATTCGAAGGCGGGGCTAAGGTAATAGCTAAAACTAGCCGTGGTGAGTAGGTCGCTCGTAAGGTCGTGCTTTTGTCGCAAGGATGATAGGCTTGGTGCTTTATCTTTTGCTGAAATAACCTCTACTGATTTCAGCCAGTCAATATTGGAAAACTCCTCGCTTAAAGCTTGTGTGATCATTGCATTGATATCGATTTGCTCGTCTTCGATATATGTCTTAATGCTCTGGATGTCTCTTTTCGCATCTTTCCGATTTTTGTTAAATTTGGAAACATCTTTCAGTCCCATGAAGGGACCCGTCCTCATTCTAGGAACCTGCAGGAGGATATGCTCTTGGATTGGTTTGATATAGAACAGACCAGAGTCAGTGCCTTCTTTAGCGACAGCATTAAACAGAGCCGGTGACTCGGGCTGTGGAGCAGCATAGCTTGTAGCGCTTAGGGTTAAGCTTAGTAGGCTCAAAAGGAGTGCGAGCTGAAGATGGAGGTTCTTCATAGGAATTCTTATCGATATCCGCGAGATTGCTATGAAATTGCTATGAAATTACAGTATAGCTCGAAAACTTCAGCCTCGTGTCGTATAGAGAGGCGCTGCGATTTGTCCACCTGTAAGTCCGGAGTCGAGTGTGAGGTGTTTACCCATTGAAATGCATTCTTCCTTCGCCAAATGAATAGCGACTAGCTTATACTTAATCATGATGGCGCTCCTCGGTCTATAAGCTGAAATGTGCTTTCTTGCCTTCAGTTTGTCGCATTGCGACGCCGATTGCACTTAGGAGCGCTCATCCAGTCAGCCATAGTGCTGCTTTTTTTGGGGAGGGCGCGCAGAGAGAGAGGGGCGGCGAGACTTAATTAAGCTTCACGACAATATATGAGCGGGGAAAGAGTAAGTGAATAATAAAGATACAGAGAAGCAGGAGTTAAACGACGCGGTGCAAGATTTGCTCGAAAATGCAGCAAAAATAAGCCGTATCTCTGGTGGGCTTATCATAGCCGACCCGCCAATAGAAATTACGACGTCAATGTCGGTACTCAAGAAAAAACTATCGTTGCTGGAAAACGGGCAATTAAGAGTACAGTTTTTGACGCTGTATGGGTTTTATCATTCAGAATCGACAGCGTACGACGAACTGAATTTGGCCGGAGGCGCAACGTCGAAAAAGATGTGGATTCGTCTCGCTATGGAAGCTATCTGCGACAGTGCCTGTATTGAAGGTTGTGATGTTGAGGGGCTGGCGACTAGCTTTTATAGTTTTATAAGTGAAGATGAGGCTAGCGTGAAATTCATCGTCCCCAGTGTGGATGATATTGAATAGATAATAGGTAAAATAAATGGATGTCAAACATATGGCGCGTGAAATTTTTTCTAAAGCAATTGCGCTTACCGAGAGTGGGTATTATTTTGCCACCATATGCGATATTTGTAGGGACGCTTTCAGGGTCAAGCCAAGGGTTGATAGATGATCTAGCGCTTGTTGGAGGGTATTCACTGCTTGGCTTAGTTTTTTCTGAACATTTCTCGTTGGGTGAATGACAAAATCCAGTTTTGGGTACAAGCTTATACCCGAAAACAAAACCGTGACTTTTTGTGGGAGTTAAAAACGAAATGAAATAAGCGTGTCTGTTTTATAATCCTAGAACATCTGATGATTAAGGCATTCGACCTTAAATGGCGGCTAAAATTATAATAGAGGCAACAAACTTAAGCAGACTTTAGATGGTGCCTAGGAGAACGTCATGAGAGTTAAAAGGTTAGTACTACCCATTCCCGCTTTTATATTGCTAATCGTATTACCCGTGGTTGCGATCGCAATCTCCTCCCCGGTGCAGTCTATTGAATCTACGGGTAACTGGATGACGAATTATGGTGCCTATATGGCACGAATAATGTGTATGCAGACGGCGGATGGCTCGCCCGACTGGCCCTGGATTATCGCCTACATCGGATTTATCCTTGCCATAATTACTGGCTACCTAAAAATATACTGGGTTTGGGTAATGTCATACTTTCGGGTCGAAAAGTCGGATCGGGATCGAAAGATGTTTGACTTGGCGAATCTATTTTTTGTTTGCGCCGCATCGGGTTACCTTTTTAATATTGTCATGTTTTTTTCTCCGGTTTATCGACTTCAAGTTGTTTTTCTTGCCATTCTAGCCTGCTTTTCCTTAGGTTTCGCAAGGAATCTTGGAGACTTTAAAATTTCATTATCAGCCAAAAAGTTCAAACGACAACTTGAAGAGGCCGAACATACACGAAGAAAAATACTAGAATCTATTAGTCAGGGTATATGCTTATTCGGCACAGATTACCTTATCCAGCCTTCCTATTCTTCGAACCTAGAGAATATTTTGAAAACAGAAAATTTGGAAGGTAAGAACATCATCGATTTGTTATCAAAAAACTCAAATTTTTACCCTGAAAATCGCACAGAATTAGAAGCTTCGATGCATACGGTTATTGGCGATAGCACTTTCAACTTCGAATTAAATAGAAGCAAATTTCCATCTGAGATACAAATCACATTGGATGGTGAACTCAATTACTGGGAGTGCGTCTGGACACCGATTACAGATATAAATGACGTTGTTGAAAAAATGATGCTTTGTATCAATGACGTGACTGAAATCAGGAAGTCGAGAGAGCAAAACTCTCAACAGCAACTGGAGCTTAAGCTGGTTGGCGAAATGATGAAGGTTGACCCCAGCCACCTAAAATTATTTTTTTCAAATTCAAAAAAAGAATTAAAACTATGTATCGATATTATCTCTAGTCCTAGCATGGCAGTCAATCAGCGTATTGAAGATGTGTTTTTTCATCTTCATACCCTTAAAGGCAATGCCCGAACCTATGGTTTAGGTGGTATTTCCTACGTTGTTCATGAAGTAGAAAATTACTACGACGACTTACGTAAGGATTTGCCTGAAAGTTGGAATGTTACTGATCGTTTGAACGAGTTAGAAATGATTGATAAGGAAATACATGTATATAAAAATACAGCGGAAGATATTCTCAAAATGGACTCCAACATTGATGAGGAAGAAAAAACTAAAGGTGTTGAGGAAGCATTGAATATTTTTAAAAAGTTGAAAGCCACTAAATTGGTGGGAACTGAAAATGACTATTATCGTGCATTATCGTTGTTGGAGAATTCCATTTCATCAGAATTTCAAGCACTGTTACGACCTATTGAAAAATCGTTGCCTGAAATTTCCAAGTCGTGCAATAAACCTCTGCCCGTGATGATGCTTCATGGAATTCCTGCGAAACTAAGTAAACAATACGCACATCTGATGGAGTCAGTAATGACTCACTTGGTTAGAAATTCAGTGGATCACGGCTTTTCTGCGACTGAGTCCGGTGAAATTAATATCAACATCGAATTTGAAGAAGAGCGTGCGTTTATAACATATACCGATAATGGCGACGGTTTAAACTTGAATAAAATAAGGGAGAGGGGTGAAGCAGCCCATCTTATTGACGAGCACGCCAGTAACACTGATATTGCAGAGTTAATTTTCAAGTCCGGAATGTCCTCCCGTGAGGAGGTGAGCGAGCTGTCAGGACGAGGTGTTGGCATGGACGCGGTTAAACGTATTTTACGGAAAATGGGTGGCGATGTGCGTATAGACTTAGATAAAAAATCGAATTTAAAAGGTTTTTTTAACTTTCGCCTGTTCCTACAGTTACCTACCAGCATTCTTAGCCCGGCACTTCCCCAGTGAAAATGCTAATGTGGTTTTAAATCTGCGTGTAAATTTTTCTAACGCAGCCGATGATTCCTTCCCTTGCAAGCTTGATAACGGGGCTTGGGCAACGCAAAATAATGAGACTACCTCAGGTTGGACGACCCTCAGCCCTGCGAGCTTCAACGGTTTATCCGCCGGTAATCACACGTTGCAGTATGTGCATTGGTTGCCCCACTACCAAAACCGAGGGAAAGTTGGCGTTGATTTACTTGATCCAGCGCTAGGCATCGCAGCATGAGTGGCGCGTGCACCGCTGCTGAAGTGCTGACACGCTTTTTGCCTGCCTATAAACAGTGGCATAAATTAAGCCCTCAGCAGGCAAAAATAACCAACTTGCTTGGCGCTTGTCGCACCGAAGCGTTGGGAGGACAAAAGTTACACATATTACCTTTTGGATTTAAACGGATTCGGCATTATGGATTTCTAGCGAATTGTCACAGGAAAGCAACGCTCTAGCAGATTAAAGCGTGCTTAGGGGCAGCTAAAGAGTGCACCGAAGAGGGCACAGAGGAAGCGCTTAAACCAAATTTCGCTCTCGCAGCCAGCAGGCTTTGCCCTTGTTGCCATGAGTGTACCTTAGAGGTTAATGCTGAGATTCTTTCGAGTAAGATGCGGCGTTTGCGGCAATAGTTAATTTACGAGATAACTACTGCGTCAATCACCGATCTTACTGCCACCAAATGAGGCGGTTGTGAGTTACTATAGCGGCTTGTTGGGTTTGGATCGAAAGGTGTACGATAAGTGCGTTAACTGACTATACTAACAGCAGCGCTTAGTGTTTCAAGACGGTGGTATGATGATTTCAACGCCAAAGGATAATGACTTTAAACCCTTGCGGGCTAACCTTTTTGACTAATCCCCTATAGATGAAGATAGTGCGGCGAAGCGGCATCGTTCAACATACGATTATGCGCGAAACTAAGCGCATAATCGCTTAGTAGTTATGGGATTTCGAGAATCGTGGAATGAATAGAAGTTACGGAATACTATTCTCAGAATATGAAATGAATGGTTGTAGCGTTCAAGATAAGCTAGTTTGCTTGGAGAGCCTGAGAAGGGATTTGAGTGTTTGCTTCACTAACCCTGATTTCCAATTTGATATCGTAAAAGTTGTAATGCACTCAGAAGGCAATGCCTACCTAGAAATTGGAGTGCATTTGTGAAAATGGTAGTTTTCCAAATCGCACATAACAAGTAATTCGTAGTGACGCTCAGAGCTTCGGCCTGGAAAAAATGGTAGAATTTAGTATTGCGCTTCGAACAACCTTTATCAGTTGGGCGCACAACAATTAGACGTTAAGTCCCCAAGGTTTATATGAAGTCTAAATTATTCAAGTCACTCGCGAGAATTTTTTTTCTTCTATGTATATGTAATCTTGCACTTGTATATCTTATCAAGAGACCATCTTTCATACTGTCCGTTGAAGATGAATCATCAGAGTATGTTAATTCACGTACTCTTCAAGACCATGTGAAAATACTAAGTGAAAACTTCTTACCTAGAAATTTTCACCATCCTGAAAATTTGGATTTAGCAGCGAGCTATATACAGTCAAACTTCGAGAAATATAACCCCGATACATATCTCCAATCGTATCAAATTTCAGAGAGTACATTCTCAAATGTGATTTCAAACTACGGGCCAGACACAAAGGAAATTATTGTCGTTGGTGCGCACTATGATGCTTTTTCCTCCCATCCTGGAGCCGATGATAATGCAAGTGGGGTGGCGGGGCTTTTGGAGCTGGGGCGGCTGTTGAGTACCCTTAGACTCTCAAAGAGAATTGTCTTAGTTGCTTATACCTGCGAAGAGCCGCCACAATTCGCTAGCGAAATAATGGGGAGTTTTGTTCACGCTAATTCCGTTTCAAATAAAAATATTCGTCTTATGATTTCACTTGAAATGATCGGATATTTTAGTGAAGAGCAAGGGAGTCAAAACTTTCCAGTTTCAATTCTCAAGTATCTTTACCCTGAGCAAGGAAATTACATCGCAGTAGTTGGGGAGGTCTTATCATTTGAGGCCAGTAGCCTTAAGAATACAATTAATCGCTACACTGCTCTGGATGCATATTCAATTAATGCACCATCATTTGTTCCTGGTGTCGATTTCTCGGATCATAGGAATTATTGGGCATTAAATTACCCTGAAATAATGGTCACAGATACAGCATTCTTTCGTAACCCGAACTATCATAGCCCCCAAGATACCTTTGATACCTTAGATTATTTTTTTATGGCTGAACTGGTGAAAAGTTTATTGGTAACATTAAAGAAATTATCCTAATAGAAGATGAAAAAGTGAAAAAAATAATTATTAGACTATTCATTCTTATAGTTATCTTTTTTCATAGCAATTCAGTTATTTCACAAAATTTAGAAAAGAATTTCCAAA
>NVXL01000093.1 GCA_002746115.1 Alteromonadaceae bacterium | reverse complement strand
TTAATAATCGATAAATTGGATTGTTCATGGCCTTGCCTGCGCTCGATGTCGCGAAGGTCGGGCATCGGGTGGCGTAAAGGCTGGGAGATAAATTGCCCGGTGATGGAGTTTTTGTTTTTCTTTAATTGTGCTAGCGTGCCACAAGCCACGACTTCTCCGCCGTTAATCCCCGCTCCCGGTCCCATATCGATGATGTAGTCGGCTTCTTGAATCGTGTCCTCGTCATGCTCAACTACAAGCACGGTGTTGCCTTGTTTTTGTAGCTCTCGCAAAGTGGCAATCAGGCGGCGGTTATCGCGGGCATGTAGGCCGATGGTGGGTTCATCTAAGATGTAACAAACGCCTTGTAAATTCGAGCCTAATTGCGAGGCTAAACGAATCCGCTGGGCTTCGCCTCCGCTGAGGGTTGGCGCGGCGCGGTCGAGGGTTAAATAACCCAGGCCGACTTTGTTTAAAAACTGCAAACGACCGTGCAGCTCTTGCATTAAGTCACGAACAATTTCGCCTTCTTTATTATTGAACTTTAATTTACCGAACCATTGCTCGGCATCATCTACCGAGAGGGCGGCGAGCTTGGCAATGGAGTGCTGTCGAAAACGCACGGCGAGTGCAATGTCGTTTAAGCGTTGACCGTCGCAGTGGTGGCAGTGCTTTTCTGTGCTGGGCTTGTCTTCATCTTCATTGGCATCTTTGGATTTATTCCAGTTATCTTCTTCGCCGCTTTGCTCCTCGTCAAAGTCTTGAATCAATATGCCTGTGCCGAAACATGCGCCACACCAGCCGTGCTTGGAATTGTAAGAAAATAAGCGTGGATCAAGCTCGTCAAAACCTTGGCCGCACCCCGGGCAGGAGCGTTTAGTCGAGAATAATACATCCGCGTTGGTTTTTTGCTGTTGGGTGGTAGCGGAGATGATTACAACGCCATTGCCGATATCTAGCGTTTGTTGTAACAAGGCTAATAACTCAGCCTCGTTAGCGGGGCTGACTTTTAATTCGGCTACCGGCAGTTCAATATTATGCTCTTTGTAGCGATCAAGTACCGGCCAGGGGTCGGTACTGAGGTAATCACCATCTACACGTAGCTGGGCGAAGCCCTTATCGGAAGCCCACTTTGCTAGCTCTTTATAAATACCTTTACGGGCGACGACTAGGGGCGCTAATAAAGTGATGCTTTGATTTTTATAGGACTTTTGCAGGCGAGCTAAAATTGCGTCAGTCGTTTGAGGCTCGATGGCCTCGTCGCACTTGGGGCAATGCTGGGTGCCTAATTTCACGTAAAGTAGGCGCATAAAATGATAAATTTCAGTCAGCGTTGCGACGGTACTTTTTCGTCCGCCTCGGCTGGTGCGTTGCTCAATTGCGACCGTGGGAGGAATGCCATGAATCGCATCCACATCGGGGCGCGAAGCGGCTTGAATAAATTGGCGGGCGTAGGCGTTTAATGACTCTAGGTAACGCCGTTGACCCTCGCCAAAAACGATGTCAAAGGCGACGGTGCTTTTACCGCTGCCACTCACGCCGGTAATAACGGAGAATTTATTCCGGGGAATAGTGAGGTCGATATTTTTAAGGTTGTGCTCACGGGCGTTATGGATCTGAATATTATTGTCAGACTTATTTACTTTGGAGAGCGAGGCTTTGGTGAGCGGAACGATGTTGTAAGCGGCTTCAGGCTCAGCGACTTTAAGGACCCCTTGAGTACTTACATGAGTAGTTGCTTGAGGGGATGATCCGCTAGCCATTGCGGCATAGGCACCTAAGGTGTTTTCATATTCTCGCAGTGCTATGGCTGTGTGCGTATCGTAGTGTTGAACAAAGTCAGCGGGGCTACCTTCGGCAATTAATTGACCGCCGCCATTACCGCCTTCAGGGCCAATATCGATTAACCAATCTGCTGCTCGGATCACATCTAAATTGTGCTCAATGATTAATAGCGAGTGCCCAGCATCAATGAGTTGCTGGAATGCTTTCATTAAGGTCGCAATATCATCAAAGTGCAGCCCCGTCGTGGGCTCATCAAATAAAAACAAAGTGCCTTTTGGTTTTGTTTTATCAGTATTTTTCGTTTTATCAGCGTGTGTAGCCGTTTTTTTCTTCTTGTTCGATTTTGCTTTAGCCGTGGCATTGCTGGCAAGATGGCCTGCGAGTTTTAAGCGCTGTGCCTCGCCACCACTTAAGGTGGGCACGGCTTGGCCAAGCTGAACATATTGCAAACCAACATCAGCCAGAGGTTGCAAGCTTTGTACAACGGCGGGCGCATCGGCAAAGAATTCGAGCGCTTCGGCCACGGTCAGTTCGAGCACATCAGCAATGGACTTGGCCGACTTATCTTCGGGTTGTGCACTCAGTAATTTCACTTCGAGAATTTCGTTGCGATAGCGTTTACCGTCGCAGTCCGCGCAGCGCAAATACACGTCACTTAGAAATTGCATTTCGACATGCTCAAAACCATTGCCTGAGCACGTTGGGCAGCGGCCATTTCCCGAGTTAAAACTAAAAGTACCGGGCGTATAGCTGCGTTCTTGTGCGAGTGGTGTGGCAATAAATAATTTTCGAATAGTGTCGAAGGCACCAACATACGTAGCCGGGATAGAGCGCGTGGTTTTGCCTATTGGGCTTTGATCCACTAGTACGACGTCGTCAATATATTCGTGGCCACTTAAGGCCTTGTGATCACCGGGAGGCGCACTGACGGTTTTACCTTTTATTTTGCATAAGGCCGGATAAAGTATATCGCGCATCAAGGTGGATTTACCCGAGCCGCTGACGCCGGTCATGCATACCAAACCACCTAGGGGAATGCAGATATCTAGATTTTTAAGGTTGTGCTCGCTTGCGCCGAGGATTTTGATTTGCCCGTGTTTTTTAGCATCCAACGTACTTGGGTTTTGTTCTAGCTTGGAAACCTGTTTTCTACCAGAGATATAATCGGCGGTGAGTGATTTTTTATTCCTCATCAGCGCTTTGGGGGTACCAAAGAAGGTAATCTCACCCCCTAATTTACCCGGACCAGGACCGATGTCTAAAATCCGGTCAGCGGCCAAAATGACTTGAGGGTCATGCTCGACGACTAATAAAGAGTTACCTGCATCTCGCAAGCGGTGCAGTACTTGTACTAGGCGGTTAATATCGCGCGGGTGCAAGCCAATACTGGGTTCATCTAAGACAAACAAAGTGTTAACTAAGGAGGTGCCCAGAGCGGTGGTCAAGTTAATACGCTGAACCTCCCCACCACTTAAGGTGCGAGATTGCCGGTCGAGGCTTAAATAACCTAGCCCGACTTCGAGCAGATAATTCAGGCGTGAGCGCACTTCGCTTAATAATAAATCCGCCGCTTCATCAAATTGGCTGGGTAAGCTCAACTGCTGGAAAAACTCGGTGCATTGATCCAGTGGCAACTGCATTACATCGTGCACGTTGAGTCGGGTCGAGGGCAGATCCATTGTCGGCGCATCCAAACGCCACCATAAGGCTTCGGGTTTTAGGCGTGCGCCATTGCAGGCCTCGCAGGTATTGTAAGAGCGGTATTTGGAGAGTAAAACGCGCACATGCATTTTATAAGCACGTGACTCTAGCCACCTGAAATAACCGGCGATACCAAACCAAAGGCCATCGTCCCAAGAGCCTTCGCCCTCAATGACCCACTGTTGGTGTTTTTCGCTCAATTCACGCCAAGGTTTATTCATCGGTACCTTGCGGCGCTTGGCTTGCTTAATCAGTTCGTCTTGCACTTCTTTATTGGATGGGGTTTGAAAAGGCTTGATCGCGCCTTCGGCAAGTGACTTACCTTCATCCGGAATCACCAATCCATAGTCCACACCAATCGTGCGACCAAATCCTCGGCAACTATCGCAGGCACCGATAGGGGAATTAAAAGAGAACAGGCTCGGAGACGGTGCGGCGTAATCAATATCACAGCTTGGGCAATGGAGATGGCTGGAAAAACGCATCGCCTCGCCGGCTTGTTTTTGCTCGTCGAGCGGGTAAACAACCACATGTCCGTTACCATGCTGGAGTGCCGCTTCAATCGCTTCGCTTAAACGCGAACGGTTATCCTCTCGCAGAACGAGGCGATCTTGAATTACTTCGATATTGTTATCGGTCTGTTGATGAATGCGGGTGTAGCCTTGCTGGTTCAGCATTTGCAGTACTTCAGCATGACTAAAATTATCCGGCACGGTAATCGGCAAACACACCATCACCCGCTGGCTCTCGGGCAGTTGGTCAAATAAATGGTCAACGATGCTCTGTGATGAGTCGCTACTGACCGGAGCGTCACACTGATGACAATAGAGCTTTGAAAGGCGGGCAAACAGTAGCTTGATATAGTCGTTTAGCTCGGTCATCGTGCCAACAGTCGAGCGAGAGGTGCGCACCGGGTTACTTTGATCAATCGCGATGGCCGGTGGTATGCCTTGAATACTGTCGACGGCGGGCTTATCCATTCGGTCGAGGAACTGCCTTGCGTAGGCCGAAAAGGTCTCAACATAGCGACGCTGCCCTTCGGCATAAATGGTATCAAAGGCTAGGGTTGATTTGCCTGAGCCGCTGACGCCGGTCACAACGATTAACTCGTTAGTGGGTAATTCGAGGTCGAGGTTTTTCAAGTTGTTTTGGCGAGCGCCTTTGATAACGATGGATTCGCGACTTTGACTCATTGTATTGCCTGACCTTTAGCGGATAACTGTTCGGGTGGGTAAGTTTTTTTGGATCGCTATTATAGGGGTAGGGGACTGAAGAGGTGAGAGCTTTTGTGGCATAAATTTATTACTTTATGCAACGCAACTCCTAAGACGTGTTGCTGTCTGATACCGGTGCTCTTATAGTGGCGTACTCATCACGGGAAGCCCCTTGATTACAGGGCGTAGCAAAAAAATTGCCGATTTGCACGAAAGTACTGTGATAGCACAACGATATTTTTTAAAATGGCTGCATTATTCCTTCAACCAGCGTCGTAATTCCACAATGGTATCCACTAGTAACATCGAATCTACACCGAAATCGGGGCGAAAAGTCTATACAGCCCCCGGTATGCGTAGCTTGGAGTTTGAAGAGAAAAAGGTCGTCTCGTTCTTTGAATTTTGGCCGACTTGGCTGATCTACCTGCCGGTCGGCTTACAATGGTTAATATTGAGTATTCGCTATGGATCACTCACCTTGCCTTTGTTAGCCAACCCCAAATTACCCTTGTCTGGTATGGTGGGCGTGCCTAAAAGTGAATTATTAGAGCAAGCCACAGGCTGTTGCGAGCAGGCCATTTTGCCTTGGCGCATACACGTGGTAAATACCGAATCGCCAGAGTTACAAGCCGAGAGCCTGATGATGCGCTTAAAAGCTGAAGGTTTTACCCTGCCTTTGGTGTGTAAACCGGATATTGGCTGTCGGGGCTCCGGTGTGAAATTAGTCCACAGCCTTGAGCAAGTGGCCGCATATATTCAGTCCTACCCTCTAAATACCCGAGTTATGCTGCAAAAGCTCGCGAGCTGGGAGCCTGAGGCTGGCATATTTTTTGTTCGTGAGCCGGGGCAAGCAGAGGGTAAAATTATATCGCTTGCGCTTAAGTATTCGCCCTATGTTGAAGGCGACGGTGTACACACCTTAAAGCAGCTTATCGAAAAAGACCCGCGAGCGAGTCAACTACAGCATCTATACCTTGAGCGCCATGCTGATCGATTGAATGATGTATTGGCCGATGGTGAGGCATACCGCTTGGTCTTCTCTGCCAGCCATTGTCGTGGTGCCGTGTTTCGCGATGCACGTGACATCATTACGCCAAAATTAACTGACAGCCTTAACCGGATAATGGCAGATTTACCTGAATTCTATTACGGTAGACTGGACATTAAGTTCTCCAATGAGCAACGCTTGAGCGAGGGAGAGGATTTGGAAATTATCGAGATCAATGCCGCCAGCTCCGAGTCTTTGCACATTTGGGACAGTCGCACCGGTTTTATCGAGGCGATGTCCGCACTGCTACTCCAGTATCGTACCCTGTTCCGTTTGGGGGCATTTCATCGGCGTCGTGGTTTTCGAACGCCAGGTGTAAAAGAATTTTGGCGGCGACTACAAAGCGAGAGAAACCTGAGTAAATATTATCCGGAGACGGATTAATATCATCAGTTTTACACCTTACACATATTAGCGGCCTATATTTGGGTTCTTAAATTTATCGCCGTAAACAACGATTTAACAGACACTTAAAAATTAATGACTACTACAGACACTACCTATAACCCCTTTCGTATACCGATCAAGAATCGCTTTTTAGCGTCAGTTATGGGGCGTATTTTAGGCTTGACGCCGTTAGCAAAATATTACGACGTCCGCCCCACTCGCATGGATGAGGGCGAAGAAGAAAGCTCACTCGAAACAACCCAAGAGTTTTTACGTTATACCCTTGATGTGCTTGAAGCTGCCATTGAGGTCGAGAACCCAGAAGCATTAGATCAAATCCCTGAAACAGGCCCCGTCATCTTTGTAAGCAACCACCCCTTGGGAGGCCTAGAAGGCGTCGCAATGACCGAGGTTCTGCTTAAAAAACGCCCAGATACCTTAGTGCTAACAAACCAGCTACTGACAAAAATTCCAGAGTTAAGGCGTGCCTTTGTTGGTGTTGATATTTTGTCTAAAGGGGGCTCTAAAAAGAATGGCCAGAGCTTGCGCCGTATTTTTCAGCACCTTTCTAAAGGTGGCGCCTTACTTATTTATCCAGCGGGTAAAGTCTCCGCAATTAATACCAAAAACTGGAAAATCGAAGACGACACCTGGAACTCCCTAGTCGGTAAATTGGTTCAGCGTTACAAAGCCCCATGTGTACCCTTTTATGTGCATGCACGTAATAGCCGCTTATTCTATTTGGCAGGCTTAATACACCCGATGTTGCGCACCGCGATGTTAGGTCGAGAATTAAGTAATAAACAGGGTAAGCGTTTTACACTCTCTGTTGGGCAAGTAATCGGGATGGAGGAATTACGCGGGCTTGCCGACGTGGATGCCGTTACGCAATATTTTCGCATGGCAACTGACTTACTTGGTAAGCAAAAAGTGACTAAGCTGAGTAAAATAGTTGAACGCGATACCGTACCGGTAGCTTCAATCAATAAGGGCTTAGCGGCATCCGCGGAGCTTGAGAAAGACTTTCGCAGCATTAATGAATATTTTTTATTAGAGCACAAAGAGTTTTCGGTTTATTGCGCGCCTACAGATAAATTAGGCAGCATCATGTTACATATCGCAGCGGCCAGAGAGCTTACCTTTCGCGCAGTAGGCGAGGGCACGGGGAAGGGTTATGACACCGACCATTTTGACCCCTACTATATGCAGTTGTTTGTTTGGGATAACGATAAAAAATGTGTAGTTGGCGGCTATCGAGTCGGGCATGCGGGGCAGATCGTAAAAGATCATGGCGTTAAAGGGCTGTATAGTCGCTCTTTGTATAAGTTTGATGAATCTTACATGGATGCACTTGGCGAGTCAGCCATCGAAATCGGTCGCTCATTTATTGTGCCAGAATATCAACGTCTACCACGCTCCTTAGATTTGTTATGGCGCGGAATCGGGATTTATATCGCTAGGTATGATTGCCACACATTATTTGGTTGTGTGAGTATTTCTCAAGAGCATTCGGCCTTGGCAAGAGCCTTTATTTCTGACTCTATGATGGAATCCTTTTGCGCGGAGCAAAAGTACTTACATAATGTCGAGCCGGTTGCCCCACTTAAGGTTAAAGGCAAGGTGTGGACGCCTGAGATATTGGCGAAGTTAAATACAATTGTCGCAATTAATAAGCTTGTGGGGCATTGTGACCCGGGTAAGTCTATCCCGATTTTATTGCGACAATATATAGCGTTAAACGGCCGTTTTGTGGGGTTCTCTGTTAATAAGGATTTTAATGAATCACTCGACGGCTTGGTTTTAGTCGACCTACGTACCACTCCTGCAAGGTATTTGCAGCGATATTTTGGGAAGGACCACTACCAAGTGTTTGCTAAACGCTGGCAATTGGAAGGGGCGGCCTAAAAGCTTGCCTCTCTTGCAGCGCTATCTGCATCACCCACTGGTAGCCGCTGTTTTAGCTATGTTTGTCTATGGTGCTTGGGCTGCGGCGGTAAATGCGGATCATGGGTTTACGGTTGCCCTGCGTTCAGGTTTGGGGCAGGGGGTTTACGCCTTTGTAGCGACTTTTGGTGTTGGTTTTTTAGCGATTAAAACTTATCAGCACTTTGGTCGTGGTGTGCTTGGTTTTTTCCTGGGTTTTGTTTTTTCTTTTGCTTTAATGTTAGCGATTCCGCTTAGCGTGCATACCATATTGGCGACCCCGGATAAATGGGCGGCGATGTCGCTTGGTTTAGTGTGGGGTACGTTATATTTGTTGTGGCTGCTTTGGATGGAATCCCGGCGTGGCGAAACTGTCTTGTAAGTAACTGTCTTGTAAATAAAGTGACGTAGATAAATTTTCTTAGAATAATTGGAGTGCGAAGCATGTTAAAACGTATCGGCTGGATGCTATCTCTACTTGTGGTGACCGCAAATTTCAGTGGGTGCTTTTTACCTTCTGTGATCGCGGAGAGTGAGCAGCTTGGCAGTGATATGTTAGCGCGAAAACAAGTGACGCATCATGTTGTTGAAAATACATTATCTACCTTACACACCGTCGTACGAAGCTCCGAGCACCGGACTTTAATTATATTTGTTCACGGCACGCCCGGTAGCTGGACGGCATTTTCGCCACAATTGAATGATGGTGAATTATTTGCTCGCGCAAGTCTGTTATCTATCGATCGCCCGGGTTGGGGTAAGTCCTCAGCAAAAGCAGAAAACTATCAATTTAGCATTGATAGCCAATCTCAACAGATCGGCACTTTGTTAAAGCAGCTTAAAGCGGATTTCTCTGCCGAGCGCGTAGTTTTAGTCGGACACTCGCTTGGCGCTTCGTTAATCCCTCGGATAGCCATGGATTTTCCAGAAGATGTCGATGGTGTGGTTGCTATTGCCGGTAGTCTTGGTGATATCTACCCTTCTGATCACTGGTATAACGCCTTAGCGTCCTTGTACCTTGTTAATAAAATTCTACCTGAAATGCTACGTAAAGCGAATGTTGAAGTCAAAGCGACCAAACTTGGGTTAACGGCTATGGAACCTTTGTGGGCAGAGCTTGCGGCGCCGATGCTGGTGATTCAGGGCGGTAAAGATAGTTTGGTTGACCCGCGTCATGCGGACTTTGCTGAGCAGCTCAGTACCAAAGGTGGCATTAAAGTGATACGTCTTGATGACGCCGGTCATATTTTGCAATTGACGCACACGGAGTTTATTAATCAAGCGATTGTCGAATTTGTCGATGCTTTACCTTCTAAATAAAAAATACCGCAATAAAACTGTGTTGTTATCATCGTAGCGACCTTCACTTTATACTAACTTAACGTTGACCCTTGTTTTACTCGTCATTCCTATACTGGCACTCACTACCTGTTAGCAAAACTTTAAGGCGTGAGTGATGAAAGTAAAAAGTATAATCGCAACATTGAGTGCAAGTATTTCAGCCGTGTTATTTTCCGCGTCAGCCTTGGCCGTAAATAGCGTCAGTATCGATGAAGATAAAACCCTAAAAACCATGATTTATATGGGCGGTGAGAATGCTCAGTGGCAAACACACGTTCAGCAACATAAATCAGGTCGACTGATGCTTAGTCAGATCGATGCCGATGTAGGGTATCCGCCTGAGATCGATAATCAATTCAAACAAGCTGATAATCCCTTTGGCTCAGCACAAAAAATACAGTGGACGGGAAGTGGTAAAGCAAGCTTTGCACTTGTTAACAATGCGCCACTATTTGGCGATGATCGTGACAAAGTGAAAGCGCATCACAAGCGTTATCGCGATAACGGCTATTTAGTGTTTAATATGAAAATCGCACAGGGAGATGCCGGTGATATACGTATCGGCTCCACCTGCCGAGTTAGCAATGAGTTACGGAATTGCTTAGCGCGTTATCAAATCGACGATAGCTTATTTGCGGATAACGGCTTATGGCAAACCTATCGTATTCGTATGACAGATATTCCCGGTTATATTCCGCCTAACGGCCTACGTGGCTCACAACACGCCGCTTTTGTATTAGAAAGCCGTGGGCATTCAGAGCTGGAATTACACATCGCCAATGTCCGTTGGGAGGCTTACCCTAAGCAGCAAAACTATGTCGATAGCTTGACCGAAGATTTATTACGCGAGATGACCTTAGATGAAAAAACCGCTCAAATGGCACAGGTCACGCATAACGTGCCAGCCCTACAGGCAGGCGAACCCGGGTTTCCCGAGGCAGTATCGCCACAGGTATTAAATGACGATTTAACAACCTTTCCAGTAGGCTCAATGTTTGGCGACTCCATGCTTGCGCCTCATGACAGTGAGGGTAATTTCGTTGCCGATACGCCAGCGTCTTGGTTTGCATTACTTAACGGCTATCAATTAAGCATGATGACAAATACCGATAAAGCCATCCCTATTTTATTTGGTGTGGATGCGGTGCACGGCTTGTCCCTTATTCCCGGTGCCACCGTGTTTCCACATAATATCGGCCTAGGTGCGAGTGGCAATACCGAGCTTGCGAGAGATATTGCCCGTGCTACAGCGCTTGAAGCCTCGGCTTTAGGTTTACGTATGAACTTTGCGCCTACCCTAGCCGTCGCTCGTGATGAGCGTTGGGGGCGTACCTACGAAAGCTTTGCTGAAACACCCGAAGTCGTAGCCGCTTTCGGTTTAGCAATGACGGTGGGTTATCAAGGCAGTGATCAGGCAAACGACTTTACCGCCTTATCGCGTCCCGATACGATTTTAGCAACAGCCAAACACTTTGGCGGTGATGGCGGCACTGAATTTGTTGACCCTGGTAGCTGGTGTACCTCACTTGGTCCGAATTGTGGCAATAAATTTAGTATTGACCGTTTGGATATTCAGCTAAACGAGATGGATTTATTTGATATTCATTTACGCCCTTATGTGGATGTCATCGAGGCGGGTACAAGCGTCATCATGATGAGTGATTCTTTTTGGCAGGGGCAAGCCGTAACCGGTAGTACCTATGTGATTACCGACTTATTAAAAGGCCAAATGGGCTATAACGGAATTGTCTTAACGGATTATCAAGCGTGGATGAATATTGGACCTGTTGACCCTGTCGTAGCAATGCGGGATGCAATTATTGCCGGCAATGACATGATTATGCTGCCGCGTCCGTCTCAGTACGCCATTTTGCAAGCCGCTGTTGAGCGTGGCTTGGCTGAGGGCTCAATTTCCCCTGCACGTATTGATGATGCCGTGCGTCGTATCTTGCGACAGAAGTTTGCACTCGGTTTATTTGATGTGCCTTTAGCACAAGCGCCTTTGCTTGAGCGAATCGGTTCACCTGAGCATAAAATGCTCGCTCGCCAAGCCGTGCAAGAGTCCTTGGTATTACTTAAAAATGACCCGGCTAATAATCCAAGCACCAATCCAACCAGCAATACTGAAAAGCCCGTTTTACCTTTAAGTAAATCACTTAATCTTTATATTGCGGGCAAGTCCTCCAATGACATTGGAATTCAATCGGGCGGCTGGACGGATCGTTGGCAGGGCGTATTAGGGAATGATCTGCCGGGCACTTCCGTGTTAACGGGTTTTCTTGAGCAAGCCGAAGGGCAAGTCGTGCATAGCTCAGATGCTAGTGCTGATATGAGCGGGGCAGACGTCGGGATTGTGGTGGTAGGTGAATACCCTTACTCGGAATTCTGTGGCGATGTATTGGGTAAGACTTTCTTCTGTGAGTTTCAGCGCGTTGCACCAGCAGGCTTAGTGCGCGGAATCCCTCAGATTCCACTTCCCTTTGGCTTGCCTCAGCCACAAACCTTGGGGCTTGGCACCTCAAGCTTTGATTACTTTTCACCACTTATCGGCGAGCAGCCTTTGCCCGTGATGATCGACCCGGTCTCTGATCAGCAGGTAATCGAGCGCGTATGTTCAGCTATGCCGTGCATCGTGGTCTTGGTCAGTGGGCGCCCTATGTTTATCGAGCCTGCATTGGCGCAGGCGGATGCTTTTGTTGCCGCTTGGTTACCGGGCACCGAGGGCGCTGGTATTGCCGATGTATTCTATGCTGAAAATGGCTTAAACTTTAGCGGCACACTCAAACATACTTGGCCGCAAACACCTCGCGATGCCGCAAACCCTGAGGCTTATTCCGCGACGCCTGAGCTAGATTATGTGCCGCAGAACGAGTTTGTGAACGGCAATGGCAATCTTGATCATGTGTTATTTCCGGTGGGGTATGGGCTAAGGCATTAAGCGCCTCTAAATAAACCTTAAAGCGGCGTATCTTGGTGCGCAGCTTTAAGGTTTTTGTGTTTGAATGGATTGATTTGTATCATTAACCCCTGTGTTTTATAGGGCTAAAACTGTACCTTCCTCTATGTTGTAATCTATGGCGTTTGTATGGGGGAGGGGCGATGACCTACCTTTTTGTAACCGTTATGTTAATTTTGGTGTTTTGAGTGTTAAGTAATTTATTCATGAAGCCTCTCTCCTTAAAGTGTGAAGCTTTTTATCTAGAAAATTTTTTATCCGAAGAAGATGCGACAGCGATTTTTTCAGAGATTACCTCAGCATTTGATATCACCGATAAAAACCTGACAATGTCCGATGGTAGTGTGTGTACTTCAGAAACCTCGACCTATATATTCACCGATGAAGAATACGCCTCCTTTGATGCGCTCCATGAGGCCTGGGGTGGGCGATCAGCTTGGACGGCATTACTCGCTCGCGTGAGAGAGTAAATTCGCGAGCAGGCGGGTGTTAATTTCCAAGTGGCGAGATGTGTGTATTATAAAGACGGCAGCGAAGGCGTCAGCTTTCACTGCGACTTACCCGCCTACGGTACAACATCACAAATCGCATCACTCAGCCTTGGTGCCGAGCGCGATTTTGATATTAGAGGCGTTTCGGGGGATAGCGATCCACTTACAATAAATCTTGCTTCAGGCAGTTTGTTTTTTATGGGGGGTGGTTTTCAGGATCTATATGAGCACGCTTTACCGCTTGATGAGGGTTGTAGTCAGCCTCGAGTGAGTTTGACGTTTAGGCGTTATGGATGGGATTGAGTTGTAAATGGGTATTTTTACGTGCTGTAAAATATTAACCCATCTCAAAAATGTCGCTATAAGAAAGCAGTTTATAAGTAATATGTAACCAGCTTATTTAAAATGTATTTTTTACTAAAATCAAGGAAAACATCTGTGAGAATTTTAAGAACATTTCTACTAACGGCTGTATTTGTCTTCTCTTCTGCGGCAGAATCAAAAACAGACGAAGTACAAATTGTAATTGATTTTGGAGTTCGTATATCAATAGCTTCGAAAATACTTGGAGAAAGCAGAAATCTTTATGTGAACGTGCCAGATGGCTATAGCAAGACAGACAAACGCTACCCTGTACTTTATGTGCTTGATGGTGGCAATCATTTTAACCACTCAGTGGTTGCGACCCAATATTTGCAAAAGTTAGACAGAATACCTGAGTTAATTATCGTTGCTATTCCAAATAATGAGGGGACACGATATCGTGATTTAAGCCTTGAAAAGGAAAATTTCATACTTTTTATTAAAAATGAGGTGATGTCTTATGTCGATAAAAGCTATCTAACTACAGGGCGAAACACTTTATTTGGTTCTTCATCGGCGGGGTCTTTTACTATTGATTTGTTGTCAAGTGAGCCTGAACTATTTGAAAACTATATTGCTTCCAGTCCTTTTTTGAATACCAACAACTCAGAAATTTACAAGAAATTTTTAAAAACTATTGATGAGCAAGCACAAGAAAAATCACTATACTTTTCTCTGACTGGACAAGCGGAAGAAGGGAAAGGAAGAACAAACTCTGTTAACCAATTTGTTGATCTTTTGACAGAAAAACCACCAAAAAAACTGGATTGGCGTTACGAGTTTCTAGCAAACCAAGCCCATAGAACGACACCTTACATCAGCATGTTTAATGGTTTGACTCACGTATTTAATAGTTATCAAGCACCTAGCTTATCCAACTATAAAGAATACATCAGTTTTGGTGGTGTGCAGGGGATAGATATGCATTACAAAAGGCGCGCGAAAATATACGGTACCGATCAATATACCCCGGAGAGTACCTTGCTAAACGTTGCCAGTATGCTTTTAAGTGACGGTCAAGCTGAGACTTCGCTACAAATCTATATTAACCTTACAGTTCAGTTTCCAGAATCTGCACAATCGTTCAGTGGAATGGGAAATGCATATGATGACATAAAACAATACGAAAAATCGATTCTTGCACATAAAAAAGCAATAAATCTCGCCGATAAAATGGACACTGATTGGCAGGATCTTTTCCAAAATAGGCTGGATAAGGTGAATGAGAAAGTTTCATTATTAAATAAGAATTAACAACTATAAGTTATAGAATAGGTAGTTGATAATTAAAAATAAAGAAGTTTTTTGAAAATTGTATTTTGTTGTTTGTTTTTTTGGTATTAACCTCGTCAATATTGACAGGTTGTGGAGGGAGGATTCGCCCCTTTATTCCCTTGCTGTATAATTGTGACGTTTTCCCAAATCAAGGCACCTCAAAATACAACCTACCTTATCAAATTGGTGAATCATTTTACGCAAAACCGCACTCCGCACGAACGCCACTTCGAACACGGAATACTGCGGACAGGGGGCAATATTATGCATTGGATATTATAATGCCCATTGGCACTCCTATTGTCGCGAGTAGATCTGGGATAATTGTCCGAACTGAAGGACGATATGTTGACGGCGACAACAAAGTAGGGCACGAAAACTTACTGATTATAAGACATGATGATGGCACATATTCTCGTTATTGGCACTTAACTAATGATAGGGAGCTTGTCAGTGTCGGCGATGCAGTAAAACAAATGGATGTAATTGCCTTTAGTGGTAATACCGGTAATTCAACAGAACCTCATTTGCATTTTGATGTGGTGGACGAGCGTTGTGATCCAAATTTCGATATCAAAAAAGAGTTAAGAGCTTGCCAAACGTATCCAATTACCTTTCGGAATACGCAAGCACTAGATTGCGGACTGTTATATGACGAAAGTTATAGAGCGTTACCACGTTTAAGTAGTGGGGTAGCAGGTAGCCCTGAAGAATTTCGGGGCGATAGTGGTCGCTAAATAAAGTGCTTTCAATATTCACTTCAGCCGACTGGAGGGAGCTATAGCGTTGGAGTGTTGTACGGTTCTGGTCTGGAGTTATTGCCTAACGGTAAAAATTAACTTTTACCGTTAGGCGTTGGTGTATGTTTTTTACGGTCGTACCTCGGGTTGAATTAATGTGTAGGTCGGAAAAGCCGAAGGCGCCTTCCGGCATTGTTTGGTGTTAGAGTGAGGATGGTCATGTCGGAAGGCGCTTCGCTTTTCCGGCCTACAGCTCTTCGCTCCGGCGGCCTTAGCCGGGTGTTAGCTTTCCAAAGGCAAGCGGGATGTTTAGAAGGAAACGACATGGCATTAGGGTAGAGTGACAGCGCATTCAGTCAACCCTTTTGACTTTGAAATAAATTTCTTATCGAAGGTATAAAACGCTGAGCATTTTTGAGAGAGGGATAGGTGTAAAGCATCGGCAAAATCCATTCCCTCTTCGTGCCAATTTACCGCTTGAGCAATGAGGGTAGGGTTTGTAATATGTACGTTTTTCAGCCCTAATAAATTTCTGAAAGCGGTACATATTTGGTCAGGAGAGAATTCGTAGGCATACCTCAAAACCCATTCTGTTTCTAGAATAACGGTATCAGGTATGAATATTTCGTGAGAGCTAAAAAGGGTAAATGCTTTTTTATACTGTCGCTCATCGTCATGAGTCAAAAATCTGATAATGACATTTGTGTCAATGGATATCATTTAAACTTATCCTTAACTCCCTTTGAAATTGCAAGCTGCATGTCATCTAGTGACTTAGCTTTACCTGTAAACTTCAAACATGATGCGGCATCATTTATACTGGTCTCTTCAAAAGGCGCTCTAGGTTTAAGTAGTATACCGTCACCATGCTCAACCACTACAAGCTCTTGACCTGCTTCCCAGTTGTGTGACGCTCTAATAGGTTTAGGTATGATGACTTGGCCTTTACTGGATAGCGTGGTTATATTCATGAGTTTTCTGCCAAAAAATGTAAGACTAAAGTAAGACTCTAGCGGTGTTGCCATTATAAGTCAACCTCCCGACGCCGTAGGCAGATACACATAAGCCTAACGCTGCTCCCCTAAAAATACCTACTCCACGCCGAGCTCATTTGTGAATGTGTCCGCGCCATGTTCGCGTGCGTACCGGACACAATTTCCGGACACTTATCTCTGTAGAAGTCTAAGTCACCGGAAGATAAGCCTTAGTGTTAACAATAGCTTAGAAAGCTTTATTGTTGTTGGTGCAGACATTGCATGTGTCTACCCTGTAAGTCGATTATAGAAGTAGACGAATCTAATGTTTGTACTAAAACTAGGGGGGCACCAATGACAGCTATACAAGACACATCAGCTCAAGATGTTGTGGTCGGAGGGGGCTCTAGGAGTAAAAAATACACTATCTATCTGGTCGCAGCGCTGATGGGCGTCGCCGGGTTGGTAGCTTATGCTTACCCCAGTGTTAGTGAAATGATGTCATCCGATAAAGTAATAAGCGCTAGCGGTATGCGCGTCGCCACGATAACGCGAGGTGACCTTGTTCGCGAAGTTAATACGCAAGGGCACATCGTTGCGGCAAATAGCCCAACTTTATTTAGCCCCGAGCCGGGTTTTGTAAACCTAGAAATTAAAGCCGGTGATCGCGTTAAAGCGGGTCAGCTATTAGCGACCATCGAAAGCCCAAGTCTAAATGAACGTCTGGCGCGAGAAAAATCGATCTACTCCCGCATTCAAATTGAAACCGAACGCCGGGCGATAAAATCCAAGCAATTAGTTTTAGAGTTGCAACAAACCGAAGATATGGCAAAAGTCGAACTAAAAGCTATGCAGCGGGAAAAGCAGCGTGCCGATCATGCAAAAAGATTACAGCTCATTAGTGAATTTGATCTTGAAAAAGCCCACGATGATTTTGCTCGTGCAAGCCTTGTTTATCAACAATCAAAGCAGAACAATAAATTGGAAAAAGAATCCATTGAATTTGAATTGTTGGCCGAAAAAATTGAGCTCGAAAATCAAAATATTGTTGTGCAGGCTTTGAATCGTCGGGTTGAAAATTTAGTTATCCGCTCACCGGTTGATGGCATGGTGGGTAACGTCCAGGTAAAACAGCGCCAGGCACTAGTCGATAATCAAGCCATTATTACCGTCATTGATTTACAGGCCTTTGAATTAGAAGCTCGTGTAGCCGAAGGCTTTGCCGACGAGCTAGCGCTTGGAATGGCGGCGAAGGTACGTGTGAATAGCGATATCTTTGATGGGGAAATAGTCGGAATATCCCCTGAAGTGGTTAACGGACAAGTGGTTGTACGCATCGCTTTTGTCGGCGAAGCCCCGGAAAATCTTCGCCAAAATCAACGTTTGAGTTCACGTATTCTTTTACAAAACGTCGCTGATGTATTGATCGTGGATCGCGGCCCATTTTTTGATAGCTTCAGAGGTAAGGTATTTAAAGTTGAAGGCAAAATCGCCAGACGTGTCGACGTTAAATTGGGTGAAACCAGTCTGCGACATATGGAGATTAGTTCAGGCCTTAAAGAAGGCGACAAAATCATAATTTCAAGTTTGGATGTTACTGCAACAGACTTACAAATTCTAATTTCAGAATAAGAGTAATTATCATGTTAAAAATGAAATCCGTTAAAAAAGTATTTAGAACCGCCATGGTTGAGACGCACGCATTACGAGATTTTGACCTTGAGGTTGAAGAGGGCGAATTTATTGCCGTTACCGGCCCGTCTGGCTCAGGTAAAACAACTTTTTTAACCATCGCAGGCTTACTGGAAAATTTTAATTCGGGTAGCTATATGCTCGACGGTCAGGACGTTAGCAAGCTTAACGACAATCAACGTTCCGTTATTCGTAACGAGAAAATTGGTTTTATCTTTCAGGGTTTTAATTTAATTCCCGATCTTAACTTGTTCGATAATGTCGATGTGCCTCTTCGCTACAGAGGACTTAAGGCCGCTGATCGTCGTGCTCGCATTGAAACTGCGTTGGAGCAGGTAGGCTTGCTCGCACGTGCCAAACACTTCCCCGATCAACTGTCTGGCGGTCAGCAACAGCGCGTGGCCATTGCAAGGGCTCTGGCCGGTAAGCCCAAGTTTTTACTCGCGGATGAGCCGACCGGTAATTTGGATTCATTAATGGCTCGACAAGTGATGGATATGCTGGAGGATATTAACGCCAAAGGCATGACGATTATCATGGTAACGCATGACCCCGATCTCGCCCGAAGA
>NVXL01000092.1 GCA_002746115.1 Alteromonadaceae bacterium | reverse complement strand
AGGCGATCATCGAGCCGTCAAGCTTTTCGAAAATGTCATGCTCTTTCGACAAGTCGAGATTAGTAAACTGAGTCTCTGTACGTTCGCCAATGTTGAAGAATTTATGGAACGGACGGCGAATAAGCTTTCCATCTTTGTCGAAGACCATACCACGAAACTCACGTCGAATATGTGCGATGTCGCTATGATCAACAATCTCAGGAAACGCCTCTGTAGACGCTACCAAATAATTGATGATAGTTGTGCCGTCTGGACGCAAAGCTTTCATGAAAAGTTTTTCATCAATAGCATGTTCTACGTCTGCGAGGCAGGTGATAGTTGGGAAATTGTCGTAAGACATTATACTACTCTCCCTTCAGGTCAACAATGTAGAAACCATTGCGCACCAGCCAGTCTTGATAGCCACCAACTACAACATCGATTGTCGCTTCGTCGAGATCTTCTTCGGCGTTCTCTGCAACGTATGCTGAAACCTCATGAATAGCATCTGTTCCCCATTCGCGAGATTCACGCGCGGCTGAGACATCAGATTTAGCTGGTTTGGAAATGACACACATAATTTAAACTTCTCTCATTCTTTTAGCTGTTTCTATTCGTATTATTAGAGTTATTTAAGCGATAAGCTTGCAGCCATTGAGCGTGCTGAAAGCGAGCTACAACGGCAAATTGCCATTAACACCGAAGCTATCGAAGCTATTGATGCATTTCGTCGCACGGTTAATCGTCAGCTGTTGCAGCAAAAAAACACTGCGCCTGCAACGCCTTAACTCCTATTGAATATGAGGTTTTCCATGACTACGATTATTCCACAAGAAGACATTATTAGCAGCGTTGCTGACGCGCTACAATTTATTTCTTACTACCACCCCAAAGACTTTATTGACAGCCTCTATCAAGCCTATCAGCGCGAGGCTAACCCCGCCGCGCGTGATGCAATTGCACAAATCTTAGTTAACTCTCGCATGTGTGCTGAGGGCAAGCGCCCTATTTGCCAAGACACTGGAATTGTCACCGCGTTTGTTAATGTTGGTATGGATACTAAGATTGAAGGTGATATGAGCTTTGACGACATGATCAATGAAGGCGTGCGTCAGGCCTATAAATTTGCTGATAACTTATTACGCGCATCCATATTATCTGACCCTGATGGCGCGCGTAAGAATACCGGGGACAATACCCCTGCGATTATTCATTACAAAATGGTGCCAGGTAATACCGTTGAGATACATGTTGCTGCCAAAGGCGGTGGTTCCGAAGCAAAGTCAAAATTTGCGATGCTTAACCCTTCAGACTCCGTCGTTGATTGGGTTCTGAAAATGGTGCCTACCATGGGTGCGGGTTGGTGTCCGCCCGGTATGCTTGGTATTGGCATTGGCGGCACGGCAGAAAAAGCCATGTTAATCGCTAAAGAAGCTTTGCTCGATCCAATTGACATTCAAGATTTACAGGCCAGAGGTGCGGCCAACCGTGCTGAAGAGCTACGCCTTGAATTATTTGACAAAGTTAACGCCTTGGGAATTGGCGCACAAGGCCTTGGTGGCTTAACCACCGTATTAGATGTGAAAGTCAAAGATTTTCCAACGCACGCCGCCAACAAAGCGGTAGCGATTATTCCGAACTGTGCGGCAACTCGTCACACGCATTTTACCTTGGATGGTTCAGGTCCTGCTTTGCAAACACCTCCAAACTTAGACAATTGGCCCAAAATTAGCCTCGATCTGGATGGTGAAGGTGTGCAGCGAATTAACCTGGATGATCTTAGCAAAGCCGACGTGGGGAGCTGGAAGCCGGGTGATACATTATTGCTTTCAGGAAAAATACTAACCGGTCGTGATGCCGCACATAAGCGCATGGTTGATATGATTGCTAAGGGAGAGACGCTGCCTGTTGATTTCAAAAACCGCTTTATCTATTACGTCGGACCTGTCGATCCTGTGCGAGAAGAGGTGGTAGGTCCTGCCGGCCCAACTACCGCGACGCGTATGGATAAGTTCACTCGTACAGTTCTCGAAAGTACAGGTCTATTAGGTATGATCGGTAAAGCGGAGCGCGGTGATTTAGCGATTGAAGCGATTAAAGATAATAAGTCCGTATACTTGATGGCTGTCGGTGGCGCCGCCTACTTAGTATCTAAAGCGATTGTTGGTTCGAAGGTTGTGGGCTTTGCTGATTTAGGTATGGAAGCTATTTACGAATTTGAAGTAAAAGATATGCCGGTGACGGTTGCAGTCGATAGTCAGGGTGACTCTGTGCACAAAAGTGGCCCCAAAGAATGGCAAGCCAGAATTGAAGACGGCACTATTGAAGTAAAATAAAACGGTGCAGGTAAGCAAGTCACTTTGCTTACCTGTTTTTTACAGGCTTCCTATCAGCTTTCCGTCAGTTAAGGTCGAGTAATTTATGGGCGATATTTTAGAGTTTAAACGTAAAAGCTCTCAGGAAAAACATCGAGGAAAAACCCTTTGCCGAAACGGTTTTCATAAATGGAGGATCAAGGTGGATAAAAAATTTGACGTTAAACAAGGCAAACTCGTCACCTTATCTATTTGCGAACGCTGCGGCAAAGAAAAAACCGAGTTGCGCTAAGCGGTTAAATCAAACCAAGCACAGCACGGTAATTTCCCGTAATTTAAAATAAGCTTATACTCACCTATCTCTACTTACTGCTCCCCGCTCAAAGCCACTTGCTTCGCTTGTGGAAAATCAGTCTTCCCTGAGCCTAGTTTTGGTAAACTTTCCACGACCTGTATCCGAGCAGGTGTCATCAAAGCACTGCATCCACTGGCAGCCATTTTGCTGCGAATATCTGATAACGGTATATCGACTTCACTTAAAATCACCACCTTCTCGCCTTTTTTATCGTCAGGCAAGTTTACCGCTACGACTTCAAGCTCAGGGTAATCCTCTGCTAGCGCTTTCATGATGGCAGCCTCAACAAGGGATAAACTTACCATCTCGCCAGCTAATTTAGCAAAGCGGGAATAGCGATCAACAATGGTCAAAAATCCTTGCGCGTCTAGGCGACCTTTATCTCCGGTGACATACCAGCGCACATTATCGATCTCCTTGATAACCGACGCCGTTTTTTCAGGATTATCTAAATACCCTTGCATCACTTGTGCACCACCAGTCAAAATCATACCGTCGGTGCCTGTGGGTAGCTCTTCAAAGGTCTCAGGGTCAACAATCTTAAAGCTTGTTCCGGGCAGAGGTATTCCCACTGTGCCGCGTGTAGAGCCTTGCTGTACTTGCCAGTTATCGGTGTCTAGGGAGTCGGGTAAATTGACGCTGGAGACCGGTGTTGTTTCCGTTGTACCGTAGCCTTCAAGTATGTCGCAATCAAATTTGAGTTTAAACGCTTGGCGTACATCGTCTTGTAGTTTCTCGGCACCGGCAATAACCATACGTAAGCTATCAAACATTAGCGGGTGTACACGTTTATTGCGGGTATATAGGCGTAAAAAAGTTGATGTGCCGCAAATAATGGTGGCTCGATATTTTGCTACCGCTTTACCAACACCGACGGCATCGGTTGGGTCAGCATGGCAGACCATAGGGATACCCTCAATTAGTGGTAGAAATTGTGTAACGGTTAAACCGAAGGCATGGAATAGAGGCAGAGATGCCATCATAGCGTCGTCCTCTCGCACGTTAAGGACATCGGTTATTTGCTTTAAATTGGCCATGAAATTCAGATGGCTGAGCATGACGCCTTTTGGGGCTCCTTCACTACCGCTGGAAAACAGAATGGCAGCTGTTGAATTGGGGTTTTGATTTCGACAATAAAGTAGCTTTAATAACCCGGCTGGCAATAGCTTAATACTTAGGAGGGTAAGTAATGACTCCCCTTTACCTATAGTCTCTTTAAGGTCTTCTAAATAGATAAATTTACATTGTTCTTCTAGAGTAGATAAATCAATGCCACGGGTGACGAGTTTTTTGATGAATTTTCTAGAAGTGTAAACTGTTTTAATTTGAGCTTGTTCAATTGCCGACTTGAGTGCGTCGAGACTGGCGCTGTAATTTAAATTGACGACTGTTTTTCCTCGCATCAAGCTAGCCATATTCGCCAAAGCCCCACCAGCACTGTTGGGGAGTAACAATCCGACATTTTGTGCCTGACATGTAATTCTGCGTGAGAAGCATACTGTGCCTGTAAGCGCCCTTGTTTTACTTAAGGTACCTGTCAATGAGTCGGCAATGGCTATGTCGCCACCTCTTTGTTTTGCACTGTCTATCCATGCATGTGATAGCGTCGGAAGTGTTTCAACGTAAGTGTTCCAAGACCTAATTGATAAATCGAATACGCGGCGTTTTACTAGATCAGCGGTGCTATTAATTGGGAGCGTATCGCCAAAGGCAATGACTAAATCACGCCTTAAACCAGCCGGCTGCTTTTTTAATTTATCTGATGATCGCGAGAACTGGCTGCCCCACAAGCCACGTAGGTAAAATGGTTGGATGACAACGTCGTCATTACATTGAGTTGCCGCAAGCTCGAAGCCTTTTTTAAACGTATTTAAATGTCCACTGCGACTAATCGTACCCTCCGGAAACAAGCATACAACTTTCCCTTCATTTAATAACTGGCTGACACGCTCAAGCGCTTTACCGCTACCGGCACCTTGCTGAATCGGAATGCAGCCAAACATTTTGAAAAACCAAGTTAAATACCAACGATCATAAATAGACTTGATCATGACAAAGTGGACGGGGCGTGGGCTGGCTAATTGCACAATAGCCCAATCAATCCAGCTAATGTGATTACCTAGCAACATGACGCCACCTTCACCCGGTATTTTTTTCATGTCCTGTACATTGAGGCGATAACGAGTGGAGGTAATGCGACCCATTAAAAATCGCACTAAACTTTGCGGCAGTTTATAGACCGTGTATACGCTTGCAGCTAATGTTAATGCGGCAGTGATGATCAGTAAGTGCTTCGCACTAAAGCCTGCGGAGGCCGCTACTGCGGTCAGCACTAAAAAACTTAGCATGGCAACATTTTGCACCAAATTACTACCAGCGAGGACTTTACCGAGTTGTTGCTCGCGTGCTGTAAACTGAACCAAAGCGTTCAAGGGCACTAAAAATATGCCCCCCATACAGCCGATGAAGAAGAAATCTAACGCCATGCCCATTTTACTTGTCATGCCTGGCAGCAGCCATAAGCCTAAGGTGATGCCGGCGGCTCCCAATGGCACTAAGCCGGTTTCGATATAATTACGTGAAATGCGGCCGGCAATGTATGAGCCTAAAGCAATTCCCAAGCCCGAGGCTGCCATAACGGCTTGAATGACGATTGTATTGACTTCACCTGTTTGCTGCTTGATAAAGGCGGGGAAGGAGGCGAGTAATATTTGCCCTACGGACCAAAACATCGCTAAGCCAAGAATAGATAAACGGATGACGCTATTATTGATGACGGGCTGCAAACTACTAATTATCGTGCGTGGTTGCAAATGATCTTGCCATCTAAACGGTGCTTTGGATTGGGGGTGATCAGTTTGCGGTAATTGATACAGCATAATTAGCTCAATTACGGCATTTCCGACTAATAAAAATCCCACAGGTATTAGGTTTTGAATGATGTCTTTTTTGCTTGTCAATACCTCGCTGTACAGCGATTCAAAGACTATTGAATACAGTAAGGTACCCGCCAGGATGGACAAAATCGATATCGCAGCGACAACACCATTCGCTTGCGCCAAATTATCTTTGCCAAACAACCCACGAATATAAGCGTATTTAGCGGGGCCATAAAAGGTCGATTGAACGCCCATCAAAAAGGTCATCGCGAATGCCATCCAAAACCAACCGAGCATATAGCATACGGTAATGCCTATCGTTAAGCTTAAGGCCACCCAAGCGCTCGCGCGCATGACCTTATGTTTAGCGAAGCGGTCAGAAATAAACCCGGCAGGGCTGAACAGTAAAATAAATGGTAACAAGATAAGTGCATTGACGATAGCCGTGAGTATGATCAGATTGGAGCCGTCGTAGGTTTTGAATATGGTATTTTGAATAATGATCTTATGGCCAAGATCAACAAAACTGTTCAAAAAAACCGCCACTAAAAAGGCGATACTGGCGCGACTATTAAAAAGTTTACTCATGGCTATGCCTGGGCTGTGTCTGATATTAATGTGATGTAGCAAACGACGACTATAGCGCCTTTTGCGGATGTTGGCATTGTGGTTTGATCTTATGTAAGTTGCAACTTTAAGTTTGTTTGTGGCTATACTTGGTACTTGTGGTATTGTTATATGATACTCCAACGGCTGGAATGGGTAACGCTCGCTATGTCTCAAGCACCTCAGCTAATACATGTCTTAAAAAAACAGCTCAAAGCACACGGTAAAACCTATGCAGACCTAGCCGTGGCATTAAATTTAAGTGAAGCCTCGGTAAAGCGCTTGTTCTCTGAGAATAATTTTACCTTGCAACGTTTGGAGTCAGCTTGCGGTTTTATCGGTTTACGCTTAGATGAGTTAGTTATGCTAATGGCTCAAGAGCAACCGCAGCTACAGGAGCTGAGTCAGGCACAGGAAAACGAAATAGCCGATGATTTGTTGTTGCTCCTAATTACGGTGATGGCGATTAATGGTTATTCAATGGCTGAAATGCTAAGCCAGTATAATATTTCAGACACGGACTGCATCCGTAAGCTCGCACATCTTGATCGACTAAAGATTATTGAACTGTTGCCCAATAATCGTATCAAGTTATTAATTGCACCTAATTTTCGCTGGCGTGCCAACGGACCGATACAGCGCTTCTTTTTAAAATATGTAGTAGCCGACTTTTTCAATTCTGACTTTGATGAAGAGGATGAAAAGCTCGTTGTATTGAATGGCCTGCTGTCTCATGCATCCCAAGCGCAGCTTGGTAAAAAGATGCAAGTATTCGCGCGTGAATTCAATGAGATGATTGCCAGCGATGCGGGGCTTCCAATGGAAGAACGTTTCGGGGCGACAATGGTGATCGCGATGCGGCGTTGGCAATATCGCTTGTTTCAGCAATATGCGTTAGATAAGTAAGATAAACATGGTTAAGGGTATGAAGGTAATGAGAATGATGAAGGTTCTAGGTGTATTTGCGCAGTTAAGTCTAGTCTTGTTGATTAGCGCTAAGGTGTTTGCTCAGGTCGATGGGGTTGAATACGACTGGGAATTAAAGCGAGATAAAGTTGGCATTAAAGTATTTACGAGCCCGGTAAAGGGCTCAAAATATAAAGCCGTACGTGCCGAGATGCAGGTAAAAGCAAGTGTGAATAGCTTGGTAGGGCTAGTATTTGACAGTGCTGCTTGCCCGAAGTGGGCCGACTTATGTAAAGAGCAAAGGCTCGTTGAAGCCGTATCCCCATCAGAGCTTTATGTGTATGTCTACAACGACATTCCCTTTCCCGTTAAAGATCGAGATGTATTAGCGCACTTGGTTTGGGAGTATGACAGCGCCAAGAAAAAAGTCACCATGTCCAGTACCGCAACCGTTGGGCGCCTAGATAAAACTAAAGCCGTTAGAATAGAAAATGCCGTAGCAAATTGGCACTTTACAGCCTTAGGGGACGGTGAAACCTTGGTGGAAAACTTTGCGCATATTGATCCGAATGGTCCAACACCTGCATGGGTGACTAATTTACTTCTTGTTGATTCGCCATTTAAGACGCTAAAACGCATGCGTAAAATTGTAGAGTCGGGTAAATACGCTGAATATCAGCCCGAATTTATCCCGCTCGAAGCCGAAGAGGCTTCACCATGACACAATTACATCATCAGATGCCCATAAAGTGCGTTACTAGTGATGGAGAGGGAGCTTCTTATTTTTCGGCACGTACATATGACCTAAGCGGCGATCAAGAGCGAATGTTGTCGGAGCAGATTCCGGCACTTAATTTTCGTTTACGTCAAAGCGGGGCAAGTTATGCCTCAGGCTTCCATGTTGCGGGCGATCCGACCTTGCTCATTATGCTAAAAGGTAGGCTCAAAATTGAGTTGCGCAATGGCGAAGCCTGTGAATTCTCCGCGGGTGAGATGTTTATTGCAGAGGATTACCTTGCAGCAGGTGTCGTATTTGATGAGCTTGTTCATGGCCATCGCGCTGAGGTACTTGGGGGTGATGAAATCTCAGTCTTGCATCTTAAATTAGAAAAACGACTGTAAAGTTAAGGTGTTAATCAATAACTTCTGCTTTGTTGAAGCCGCACAGGGTTAGCGATTGTTCGCGAGAGGCGATCCTGCTATCATCATTATCCCCCGAAATTACTATCCCAATTAGGGACTTTTACGAGTCAATGAAAAAGACGTGGCAGTTGAAGCATCTCTTCGAGACTTACCAAACGGATTTGTTACGCTATATCGTCTCCAAATTTGGTGATGTTGATGACGCTGAAGACGTTGTACAGGAGACTTTTCACAAGGTGTTGACGGCTGATAATTTAAGCTCTATCGAAAACCCTCGTGCGTATTTGTACACAGCGGCAAATAATTTGGCGCTTAACCGTCTAGAAAAAGAGCGGCGACATCAAGATTATTTAGTCGATAACGAAGAGGGAGAGGTACCTTCGCCGGATCGAGCATTTCAAGCGCAAAAAGAACTCGAATCTTTGGAGGCCGCTTTAATGGAACTGCCCGTTAAGTACAGGCGTACATTCCTGTTGAGCCGTGTGCAGCATAAAAGCTATGTGGAGATCAGTCGGGAGTTGAATATCGCTGTAAGTACCGTTGAAAAACACGTGATTAAAGTACTACGACATTTACGTAGTCATTTAGATGAAGAGGGGGGGCTCTGATGGCGGCCATATTTTTTAATAAGCTAGGTAATACGGATGAAGCGGCGATTCGCTGGCTTGCTCGTTTGGACATGCCTGATCTTAGTGACCGTGACAAACAGGCATTCTATCACTGGTTAAATTCTTCCGAAAAGCATCAAGCGGCGTATCTGCGAGCGGAGCAACTATCGAGTCGCAGTAATCAATTACAGAACTCCAATAACTTAGAGTTACTATTCAATGGCGAGGCTCAAGGCCGAAGCTCAGCTGATGGCCTAAGTGTGAGCGCTACAAAGGGCAAAGCTTTAATCAGCTTCGGTTTACCTGCTTGGCAGAGTTGGGCGCTCAGTTGCTCGATTATGCTGATGGGAGTAGCTGTTTTGTTTAATGTATTGCAAGCGAATGATATTACAAGCTACCACTACCAGACAGCGGTAGGAGAGCTGCAATCTCATACTTTAGCCGATGGCTCAACAGTGTGGCTGAATACCGCTACCGAGTTAAGCATTGAGTTAGGTGAGCATGAGCGCAAAGCGTATTTAAAAAAGGGTGAAGCCCTATTTGATGTTAGACATCGAGATGGGCAGAGCTTTGAAGTGTATACCGACTCCGGTGTTGTGCAGGTACTGGGTACCAAGTTTTCAGTGTATTATGATAACCGAGACGCGACCGTAACCGTATTGGAGGGCAAGGTGGCTCTTGGTTTTGCGCAAGATGAAAACGCCAGCTTTGAACACCAGCAAGTATTATTACCTAACCAAAGCTTAACTTTTCAGGCTGTAAGGGATGGAGAGCAGCCGAAAACGGTAGATGCGAAAAGCGTTTTATCCTGGCGTAATAAACGATTAAGTTACCAAGGTGTGGCACTGGAATTAGTGGTTAAAGATTTAAACCGCTATTTTGATGAGGAAATCACCATGGTCGACGACGATGCCTTCAGGCAGATGCCTGTCACGGCTAACTTTCGCGTTACCTCTGTGGATGAAGCCGTATACAAGTTAGCTGTCTCTTTGGATTTGGACGTTAGCGTAAGCGATGCCGGTCAAACGCATACGCTTGCGCCAAGGGGCAATTGATGCTGACTTCAGAGTCTAGATCTGCGTGGTCTATAAGTTAACAGGCTAATAAGTTAAACGTAGCGTAGCAAATATATTGCGTCCGGCGCCGCGGTTTTCTCTGATACTTCCCTCTGTGGCGGTCACGTAAGGCTCACCTAGTAAATTCTTAATATTCAAACTAGCCGATACCCGGACTTTGTTGAGATTAAACTGATAGCCTATATTCGCTTCTACGGTCTCATATGCAGCAAGCTCAGCTGTGTTCTCGTTGTCAGCAAAGCGCTTACCAATATGGTTGACGCCTAGATTTATCGAGGCTCCTTTAAGCCAACTACCGTTAAAATCATAATTTACAAATAAACCGGCCATATTTTCTGCGGCCAATGCCGGTGTATTACCGTCCAAAATACCGTTTTTTATTTCCGGATTAAGCGCTGATGCGGTGCCGAGTAAATTTAGTTGACTCGATATCTGATAGCTTAAATCGAGGTCTACCCCGGTAGAACTTTGCTCGCCTCCGATACTCGCTGTTCTTTTACCTTCTATGAATTCAATATTGACGGTGTTTTCTTTATTGATGTGGTAAAACGCTATCGTAGAGCTAAGGCGACCGCCAAATAATATGGATTTAAATCCAAGTTCAGCTTGCTTAGATAGCTCTGGTTTTTTAAATGTGGTGCCGATATCATCAATTATCTGAATATTAGCTTTTAAAGCTTCGGAGTAGTTTAAGGTCAGCGCAACATCATCTGTTAGTTGGTAGTGTATTCCCGCTTCAGGAGAGAAGCGTTCTTCAGATTCTAGCTTGGTTAAAGCAAAGTCATTGTTCCAATGCCGACCTTTAATAAGCGTGTAGCGTCCACCTAATGAGATTCGCCAGTTGTCGTTAAGTTGTGCGGTATTTAAGAGAAAAGCCCCGTAATCGTTATAGTTCAAGCGCTGTTGACGCTTGCTTATTTCTCCGAGTGGTGCATCTTCATCCAGTACGCTGTCGATTAAGGTTAATAGGCTGGAATCATTTTCGTTGATCACGGAGAGCGATTCTATATCTGTACGCTCTTCTAAGAAAATACTTTCTCTAAAGCTATTTTTATAAAACTCGACGCCCAGGCTCAGGTCGTTTGATACTCTGCCGATGTTGAATTGTCCATCGAGCGTTATTTTTGCGTGGCGTGCTTTCTCTTTCACAAACTCATCATATAAACTTTGAATTGTAGCTGTAAGGGTATTGCCGTCTCCGGAGTCAATGCTTGTACCTTGGTCTATTAGGATAGGAATAAAACCTATGAGAATAAACTGTTCTTCCGGCTCCAGTTGTTCCGTGTCAACGATGACGCTACTGCTAAATAGGGCGGCGCGGGTAGCGCGCACGCCACGCCGTGTTTCTTCGCTATTAAAGTATTGTGCCCTTAGCCCCCAATGATCGGAAAAATGATGTTGAAAATCGATATTGCTTAATTGAAAGTTTGAAGAGAAATCAGGCCTTAATTGGCGTGCGGGTTGTGGCAGTGAGAGAATGTCGGTGCTATCACCAACAGGGGTGACGATGACGGTGCCTTGTTCGCGACGATGTGAGGTATCGTGAAATTCGTAGGAAAGGTTAAGCGCCGTTGCTGGGCTAATGCGCCAGTTTAACGATGGCGCGACAAATTCGCGTTTTACGTCAAAAAAATCCCCAAACCCCGCTTGCACCTTATTATCGTAAACTAAGCGGTAACTTAAGGGGCTTGCTTCTTGTTGCGGCTCCGTTGTTGGCCAGATGCCGAGCACCCCGGTTGAGTCAAATGTTAACTGTTGTCGATCGCCGTTACCGCCGCGTATTTGTAATTGTTGCTTGGCCTGTCGCCGTGGCTTTTTACGGACGATGTTAACCATGCCACCAGGTTCGGCTTGCCCATAAAATAGTGTCGAGGGGCCTTTGAGTATTTCTACGCGTTCGATATTGGCTGTAGGCTGTTTGATGCCTAAATTTGAGCTTAACCTGAAGCCATCAACAAATACCCCAAGGCGTGGAAAACCTCGTAAGTAAAAATCATCGTTGCTGTCTGCTATCCCCTCGCCTGGGCTGAACCCGCTGCTAAATTTCAGCGAATCAAACAGTTCGTTAGGCATTTCGTCACTAATAAATGATGGCGGTATTACGTTAATAAAGCGTGCGCTATTATAGACTGATGCATTACCGTATATTTGTGTGTTACTGATGGTTTGATAGCGGAATGGATAGTACAAGTTGGTAACGATAACCTCTTCTATACTAGTCTCTGCTGTTGATTGTGGTGGCGTTCTTGGAGCAAGGTTTTTGGTGTCACTCTGTGCCGTATCTTTGATAATCACTATGGTGCGTTGATCGTCTTCGATCCGGAAGGTGAGTGAGCTGCGAGACAATAGAATGTCGAGCGCTTGCTTAGGTGGAAACGAGCCAATAACCGTGGCTGAGCGTTGTTCCTTGAGTAGCTTACTGCTTAGTATGATGTCTAGGTCAGCCTGTAACGCAAAATCGACCAAACTTTGATTTAACGGTTGGCTTGGCAGTTCAAAATAGATAACTTGTTCACGTGGGGATATAAGCTCGCGTTTGGTTTGTGCATGCGCGGGCTGTAGAGCACTTAAGGTCGTATTTAAAGCTAAGAGAGAAAAAATTGTTACTAAATGGGGGGCTGTTTTACGGTACTTCACTGTAATGATACTCGTAGACTGGTGGACTGCTATTCCGTGTCAGGTCTTACTGGAGAGCTTAGATCAAGGTCGGTTTTGTTAGCAATGTTTATTGTAATTGTGGGGGACTATAAACAAAAGAAAAAGGCAGCGCAAGGCTGCCATGTAAGCGATGCTCCTTAAACCTTGCGTCTTAGAAAAAAGGAGGCTCTAAAAAAATTGCTAAACAAAAAATACGAGGTAACTTTTCGAGTCTGTAAATTTCGAGACTGTAAATTTACCTGTTGGAGCATTCCCTCCTGTGCTATTCCCCCGAACGCACATTTCCATGTTAATTTCCTTCAATCCTCGGCTGACCTTGCTGAGGCGCTCCTGCCTTGAGTCGCCTTTCCCTAACATCCCTGTTTAAAATTTCCTGCTGCGGTGAATATCTTTCATTTTCCTAGTGAAGTTAACATCCGTTTACCTCAAAACACCGCATAATTCCAATACTGGCCAGCTCCTTCCTTAACATATTCCTTCGTAACTTGAGAATGCTCCTTATGTTCAAACGGCCTTCTATAATCAAAGGCTAAATAATCTGACACCTTCCCATCTTGGCGTCTCCCTTCGTCCTTGTACTTATAAGACCGGTGAGAAACGAAACCCCTCCAAAAAAAGATAAAAATATTTATTCTAATTTCTTACAGAGCGGTTGCTTAGCTTGAGTTGGGTGAAACTTGTACAGCTGGGTGCTTGTTTAAACGGGTGTGTTTAAACAGAAGCGTTCAAGTAGATGTGTTCAAGTAGATGTGTGTAAATGGAAGGGTGTACAATAACGGGGCATAACAAGTTACTAGTAATATTAAAGGCGAGGCATGAGCGAGTTCATAGATAACGTTTTAAACGGCATAGATTCAAGTGTTGAGCAAAGCTCCGAATTCTTYGGGGGTGTTATTCGCGGTGAAGTTGACCCGATAGTATTGGCCGCAGTTTTGGGGGCGCTCAAAGTTAAAAAAGAGCAAGCGCCTGAAATTGCCGGTGCAGCCTTGGCCATGCGCGCCTCCGCGCTCGCATTCGATTCACCCGCTGAGCCGATAGCCGATAGCTGTGGTACCGGAGGTGATGGCTCCAATACCATTAACATCTCGACTACGACAGCCATCGTAGCYGCGGCTTGTGGTTTAAAAATGACCAARCATGGTAAYCGAAGCGTCTCCAGTCAGTCTGGGTCAGCGGATTTACTTGAGCGCTTGGGTGTAAACTTAAGCCCCTCGCCTGAGCAGGCAAGGGTATGTTTAGATAAGGCGAACATTTGTTTTTTCTTCGCCCCTCAATACCATAGCGGYATCAAGCATGCGATGCCRGTTCGGAAAATGCTAAAAACGCGAACGATTTTTAACATTCTAGGCCCCCTGATTAACCCAGCGTCCCCACAGATCCAACTGCTTGGCGTATATGAGCCAGCGCTACTTGTACCCATGACAAAAGCCTTGCAGACCTTGGGCGTTACTCGTGCGATGGTGGTACATGGCTCCGGTTTGGATGAAATCGCTATTCACGGTAGCACTCAAGTTTGCGAGTTGAATCGATCTAAAATTATCGAATACACCTTGTCTCCAGCCGACTTTGGGCTAAGCGAATATGCCTTGGATGATATCAAAGGCGGAACGCCCGAAGAGAATGCCGAGTATACTAACGCGATACTTGGCGGTTGTGGCAAACCCGCTCACAATGAGGCCGTAGCGGCTAATGTATCAGCGTTGCTGGTAATGGCTGGTTTGGCTAAAGACTTTAAAGAAGGGGCGAAAAAGGCGCTAGATGTGATGAGCTCCCAAGGAGCCGTGGACACGATTAAACGCTTTGTGGAATATTCAAATGACTAACATATTGGAAACTATATGCGGTGATAAGCTCTTAGAGATAAAATCTCTCATGAAAGAGCAGCCCTTAGAGGGCTTCATCTCTGCTTTACAGCCCTCGGATCGCAGCATGTACGATGCGCTTAAGGCGAGTACACCGGGCTTCATACTCGAATGTAAAAAGGCAAGCCCATCTAAAGGTTTGATCCGAGCTAAGTTCGACCTTGATGAAATTATCGAGGCTTATAAGCCGCATGCGTCAGCTATCTCGGTATTGTCTGAAAAGAAGTACTTTCAAGGCGATTACAGTTATGTCTCCTACGTGCGGGAGCGCGTATCTCAGCCCGTGCTTAATAAAGACTTCTTTGTTTTACCTTACCAAGTATACTTAGCACGTTATCATAATGCAGATGCCATTTTATTAATGCTCTCCGTGCTGAGTGATGAGCAGTATATTGTTATGGCTAAAATCGCTAACGAGTACAAGCTCGACATTTTAACCGAGGTGTCAAATGAGGATGAGGTGCATCGCGCACTCGCATTAGATGCCAAAATAATAGGTATTAATAACCGTAATTTACGGGATCTATCAACAGATCTAAATACGACTCGAACCTTATCGGCCTTGATCCCCTCTGATCGAATTATCGTATCAGAATCGGGAATATATAATCGTGAGCAAATTGAAGACCTTAATCAGTATGCGCAAGCTTACTTGGTGGGGAGCTCATTGATGGCGCAGGAGAACCTCGGCGCCGCCGTAGAAAAATTGGTTATCGGTTAACTTTTGCTTTTGTTGTTACTTTTTCGGTTAACATGTTTGGTAAGCCGTTTTGCGCTAAGTGCCACTTTGCGCTAAGTACAACAAGGGACAGACAAAACAGGAAATAGATAAGAATGACAGAGAAATTGAACCCCTATTTTGGTGAGTTTGGTGGGCGTTACGTGCCTGAAATTTTGGTGCCTGCGCTGGATCAACTCGAAGACGAGTTTATAGCGGCTCAGAAAGACCCAGAGTTTCAGAAAGAATTTTATAAGCTGCTCAATGAATATGCTGGCCGACCAACGCCATTAACGCTTTGTCGTAACCTCTGCCGTGATACCAAAACCAAAATTTATCTCAAGCGAGAAGATTTATTACACGGTGGTGCGCACAAAACTAACCAGGTGCTTGGTCAAGCCATGTTAGCTCAGCGCATGGGCAAGAAGAAAATTATTGCTGAAACCGGCGCCGGTCAGCACGGCGTTGCAACGGCATTGGCCTGCGCATTAATGGGGCTAGAATGCCGCGTTTACATGGGGGCTGTAGATTGTGAACGTCAAGAGCCGAACGTTTTCAGAATGCGCTTGATGGGCGCTGAGGTAATCCCGGTACACAGCGGTTCGGCAACCTTAAAAGATGCCTGCAACGAAGCCTTACGTGATTGGGCTGGCTCATATGAGACAACGCATTATTTATTAGGCACCGCCGCAGGTCCTCACCCATTCCCGACAATTGTTCGGGAATTTCAGAAAATGATTGGTGAGGAAGCAAAAGAGCAAATCCTAAAAGCCGAAGGTCGTTTACCGGACTCGGTCATCGCCTGTGTTGGTGGCGGTTCGAATGCGATTGGAATTTTTAATGACTTTATTGACGAGGAAGGCGTTCAGCTTATTGGCGTGGAGCCTGCCGGTAAGGGCATTGATACCAAACAGCATGGCGCGCCGCTAAGACACGGTAAAAAAGGCATATTCTTTGGAATGCATTCGCTTCTGATGCAAGATGAGCACGGTCAAATTGAAGAATCCTACTCGATCTCGGCAGGTCTTGACTTCCCCTCAGTCGGTCCGCAGCATGCACATTTACACGCGACTGGGCGTGCAGATTACGAGTCTGTTACTGACGACGAGGCCTTAGCGGCCTTTGAAGCATTGGCGAAAAAGGAGGGTATTATTCCGGCGCTAGAATCTTCGCATGCTTTGGCCTACGCGATTAAAATGGCTGAAGCGGATGTTGAAAAAGAGCAGATCTTGGTCGTCAACCTATCTGGGCGCGGAGACAAAGACATCTTCACGGTTGCAGAGATTTTTGAAAAACGAGGTACTTTATAGTGAGCCAGCGCTACCAACAGCTTTTTGCCGATTTGAAGCAAAAAAATCAGGGTGCGTTTGTTCCCTTTGTAACCATTGGCGATCCGTCTTTAGAGTTGTCAGCTAAAATTATTGACACCTTAGTAGAGGGCGGCGCTGACGCACTTGAGCTCGGTATTCCTTTTTCAGACCCGGTTGCCGATGGCCCTACAATTCAGGCGGCGAATGTGCGTGCACTTAACGCGGGCGTAACCCCACCGAAATGTATTGAGTTGATTGCAGGCATTCGTAAGAGACACCCCGACATTCCCATTGGTTTATTACTCTACGCGAACCTTGCGTACACCAATGGCATCGAAGCGTTTTATACCAAGCTGGCGGATGCTGGCGTTGACTCGGTATTAATTGCCGATGTGCCAGCAATCGAGTCGGCACAGTTTAGAGCGGCGGCTAAAAAGACGGGTATTGATAGTGTCTTTATCGCACCGCCAAACGCCAATGAAGATACTTTGGCCAAAGTTGCCGAGTACGGGCAGGGTTATACTTACCTGCTTAGCCGAGCGGGTGTCACTGGGGCTGAAAATGTAGCAGGCAAGCCCATTGTGCCCTTGGTCAATCGTCTTACGGAATTAGGTGCTCCGCCCTGTCTTTTAGGGTTTGGAATATCTACACCTGAGCAAGTTAAAGACGCCATTGACGCTGGCGCTGCTGGGGCTATTAGCGGCTCTGCACCGGTGAGAATTATTGAAGCCAATGTGGATGACCCTGAGAAAATGCTCGCWGAGTTATTGGTGTTTATTCAAAATATGAAAAAAGGGACTCACAAATAGGGTTTTWNGATAGCTGTGTAGCCTGGATGTAGCCYCAGCGGAATCCGGWGTTTTCCCGATGGCAGAGAYCCCTGTGGCAGAGGTCCCGGATTCCGTTTCACTCCATCCAGGCTACGGTAAGCGGCTGCGCTGCGGCTGAGCGGTAACCAATAAATTATAAATCAACCGTGCAAATAGTTGCTTACGTGGCATATCTGTCAGTAACTGCATCATCTGATTTTGATGTACGTCGTTACTATCCAATATTGCATCTTCGAGTGCTTTGGAGAAATCCCCCAGCATCGCTTGTTCAGGGGAGTTGTTGTCTATTTGATTCATTACTTGAATGTTTTCACGCAGTTTATCAACGATGGTATGTGCGTAATTCACCATGTCCTTTTCGGTTAAACCGTCGGTAACAAACATCTCGTTTAAGCGGCTAATAATCAGTGATAAAAACTCTTCTTTTTTATCTTTGGGTTTCGCTGTGCCTAAACTTTCACCGGGCGTTAAAGTATATTCCCCGGAGGCTTCGGCAATGCCGAGGTCTTCTTGTTCGCGCATTTTGGATAAGCGGTAATGTGTCAGTATCACACCGCTAAGGTCGACATCGTCGTCATCAATGTTTGTTTCACTTAGCATCGGGCGCAGGTGACGTGCGTATAAGCTGAGTTTTTCGAGATCTTTATTATCGTAGTCGACGATTTGCGACATAAACTCATAAAAACGCACAAAGGTGCCGAGGTCTTTTTTGAATATTTCTAGGGCGTCTTTTTCTTGTTTGCAGGACTTTAAATCATTTTCGGCATTGGCGATTAAAACCAAATCACCGCTCTTTTTGGTGTGTTCGTAAATATTTTTAGCATGCTTGAAAGCATCAAGGGCGGATTTATAGCGCTTTGTCCAACGCTCGTAGGCGGGTTTGCAAATGTTGGCGATAGCCGCGCTGCTTTTACTTTTGAGCAAAAAAGCCTCACAAAACAGCTCGACTTCTTGCCCGAGGAATATACCGGAAGCACGCAGTTTCTTGCCGAAGGCCTTAACCGCCCGCCGCATGCCAATAAAATCTACATCACTGGCAGAAATAACATCAAAGCCAAGCTTACCAAGCGTGTCTGCCATCAACCGGGCATCATTGCTCGGATTGGGCAAGCTTTGCATTTGAGTGTACTTGGAATTGCCAATAACCAAGGCAACACGCTTTTGCGCCAGAGCAGGTGAGCTAATCCAGACAATCGTCAATAGACTTAAAATTAGAAACTGGCCTGCTCGTTTCATCAAAAGCTTCGCTTTGCTTAGAAACATAT